>NZ_JASCPO010000154.1:0-13869 GCF_029960145.1 Pseudomonas sp. PS01299
CGAATGCGGTGGATCAGTAGACAGAATTATTGACTGGACAGACGCATTCGCGAGCAAGCCCGCTCCCACAGGTTTTGGGTATGGTGATCGGGCCTATTTCAGGTGCGGCCGATCAAACCACTCCAGCGCCGTACGCCAGATGCAGATCCCCAGAAAGTACGCCGACGCCAGCAACCACAAACCCATCACCAGCGGATTGATCACCGGGTGATTGAGCACCAGCGACAGGCTGCACAACAGCCAGATGGCCGTCACCGCGATGTTGATCGGCATGAACCGGCGTACGCGGAACGGGTGCAGGAACTTCATGCGGGTCACGGTCAGCAGCGCCAGACCGATGATGGTCAGAAAGGTGATCCACGGCCCCGGGTCGATGATGTACAGGCACAGAGCAACCACGTTCCACGCGGCGGGGAAACCGACGAAATAGTTGTCCTTGCTCTTCATGTTGACGTTGCAGAAACAGAACAGCGACGACACCAGAATCAGCGATACGCTCAGCAGCAGGGTGTAGTCGGGCAGGGGAATGTAGCGATAGATGAACAGCGCCGGAATGAACACGTAGGTCAGGTAGTCGATCACCAGATCGAGGATCGAGCCGTCGAAACTCGGCAGCACCGACTGCACATTGACCTTACGCGCGAGCGCTCCGTCGAGACCGTCGACGATCAATGCCACGCCCAGCCACATCAGGCAGTGAGTCGGCTGGTTTTCCAGCAGGGCGAGGGTCGCCAGAAAGGCTGTGACCACGCCGGTCGCGGTAAAACCATGGGCGCCCCATGCTTTGAGCCTGGCGATGTGTACGGTCGATATCACAGGGGCGTTCTCCAGAAAAATGAAGCATGCCGGGTATCACCCTTGGGCAAAAGGGCGCCGGCAAACCGGGTCGGGGTTGCAGCTATCGACCGGTTTGGCCGGGATAAGGTTCACCACCTTTGAATCTTAGCTGCCCGCACAAAAAATACCTCGGCGAAATCTGCCAGCGTCAGCCAGACGGTGCTGGCGCGCCGGCGTCGGCGGTCTATTGTTGCCTGACGCATTTATTGCCAATGGCTGAGGACGAGATCATGAACACCAGCGATTTGCTCGAACAACTGCTGCGGGGCCAGGCCTCGGCGGGACAACAAGGTGCTGGTTCGGCCGGCGGTGGGCTGGGTGGGTTGGGCGGTTTGCTTGGCGGTCTGTTGGGTGGCGGTGCAGGCCCCGGCGGCAGTGCGGTGCAGTCCGGAGGGCTGGGCGGTTTGGGCGGTTTGCTCGGTGGTTTGCTCGGCGGCGGTAGCGGTGGTGGCCTGGGCGGTGCACTTGGCGGAGCACTCGGTGGCGGCGGTACACAAAGTCGTTCCGGCGGCACCAATTATGCGGCACTGGCCTCGTTGGGAATGATGGCGTTCCAGGCGTATCAGGCCTGGCAGCGCAGTCAGGCGTCGGCGGCGCCACAGCAGATTCCGCCAACCGCAAATCTGCTGGCTGGGCCCGAAGTCGAGGAACACGGGCATGCTGTGCTGCGGGCGCTGATCGCGGCAGCCAAGGCTGATGGTGAGATCGATGACCGGGAACGGCAGATGATCAATGGTGAAATCAGCAAACACACCGACGATCCGCAATTACAGCAGTGGTTTGACACTGAAGTTGCGAAACCGCTGGACGCCAACGAAGTCGCCACGGCTGCAAACGGCGACCAGGCCATGGCCGCCGAGATGTACCTGGTCAGCGTGATCCTGGTGGACGACCAGCAAGACGCCGAACGCAACTACCTGGATGAACTGGCTGCCGCGCTGCAGATCGCCCCGCAGTTGCAGGTGCATCTGGAGGCTCAGGCCAAAGGTCGGGCCTGAAGCACCGTCAAAAATCGCGGTCTCGGGCAGCCCTTGCCGGGACCACGATGCTCCGTCCGTCAGGGCAATTTTCATGTCGATTGAATTTTTCTCCGTAGCGGTTGCTCTGCTGATGTAGAGGCGTGAAACAACGCCCTGACCGGCCAACCGAACGAGAACATTGACATGACTGCCCTGACCCCTCTGCAGGCGCCGAGCGCGCAGCAACAGCCCATCACTGCCGACGGCGATCTGCGGCGTATTTATGAGGCACTGCTGCTTGAGGATGCGCCTGAAACCCTCGCGCAGGATTTTCTCGCCGAGCAGTCGCAGCGTGCCGCGCTGTTGCCCGAAGAACTTCCGCAGGATCCGTCGGCGTGGCAAGGCTGGGTCGCCGAACATTGCACAGAAGTTGCCCGGCAGTACGCCGATTACCTGCAACAGCGCCAGGCCGGCGGACCGCGTCAGTTCTTCAGTAACAAGGCTCACGCGTTGTACTTTCTGCAAGCCGTGGCGCCGACCAAACTGGTGGATGGCGCGTGGCTGTACGGTTTGTTGCCGCAGTGGCGCGACCCGCGTTTCGACGGGTTGCTGTGTACCTATCTGGAAGAACTGGGCGACGGCAATCCGGCGCAAAACCACGTAGTGATCTACCGCAAACTGCTCGCTGAGCACGGTTTGCAGGACGCCAGCGCGATTGCCGATGAGCGCTACCTGCAAGGTGCGCTGCAACTGGCACTCGGTGCCTGTGGCGAAAGCATGTTGCCGGAGGTGATCGGCTACAACCTCGGCTATGAGCAACTGCCGCTGCACTTGCTGATCAGTGCCTATGAACTCAGCGAGTTGGGCATTGATCCGTACTACTTCACCCTGCATGTGACCATCGATAACGCCAGCACCGGCCATGCGCAAAAAGCCGTGCAGTCGGTGCTCGACCTGCTACCGCTGGAAGCTGATCGCGGCGAATTCCTGCGCCGGGTATCGCTAGGCTATCGACTCAACGACCTGGGGCAGGGCAGCCGCGCGATCATCGAAGGTTTTGACCTGGAGCAGGAAGTGCTGGCGATGCTAGAGCGCAAACGCCCGTTCGGTCAGCACATGCATTCCGACTACTGCCGTTTCGAAGGCAAAACCGTCAATCAGTGGCTGGCGACTCCCGAGCAGCTACCGGGTTTCCTGCAGGCAATGCAGGACAAAGGCTGGATCAAACTCAACGAAGATCCGCAAGCCAGCCGTTTCTGGCAGCTGATCGATGGCGACGGTGCGGCGATGTTCGGCGTGTTCAGTCCGTATGAAAAGCAGCTGTTGCACGACTGGATTGCCGGTGACTGGACCCCATCCGACCAACGCAAAGCGCCACGACGCAGCCGTCAGGTCGCCACCCCGGACGCCGCCGTGCCCGAACACGATCCCGATGTGCAGCGCCTGACGGCCGCACTGCAAGGCCAGGACGGACACGCGCAAATGGCCACGCTGATCCCTTGGTTGTCACCGGCCCGGCATGCCCACCCGGCGGGGCTGCTGGCGACGCGTCGCTTTATCGAACTCAAATCCAGTCTGCGCTAAGGAAATCTCCATGAATCAGGAAGAACAACTGTCCGCCAACGACCTGACGCTGCTGCAACTCGGCCGGCGCTTGCAGGCCGACGGCTACCGTTTCATCACGCCGACGCCATTGACCCATCAGCGGGTCAATCAGCGCGACGAAGGGCAAGTCGCCGATACCCTGCGCGACGTCTTCGGCTGGTCGCGCCCATTCGAACCGGGGCTGTTGTCCGCTGACGAACAGTGGCAATTGCAGGAGGCGCAAGTGATTGACATCTACGACGGCCGCTTGAAGAGCCGGGTGCGCTGGTCGAGTCTTGATGACTTGTTGTTCGTGCATTCCGGCTTTCCCACCGATGCCGCCGATTCG
This sequence comes from Pseudomonas sp. PS01299, assembly GCF_029960145.1. Lineage (NCBI taxonomy): Bacteria > Pseudomonadati > Pseudomonadota > Gammaproteobacteria > Pseudomonadales > Pseudomonadaceae > Pseudomonas > Pseudomonas sp. PS01299. The sequence continues at coordinate 3,730 of NZ_JASCPO010000154.1, forward strand.
GTGTTTTTCGGCCCGGACACCTATCGTTTCGCGCAACTGATTCACGCGCATCTGCAGCAGAGCTTCGCGCCGATTCAGCGTGCGGTGGACATCGGCTGCGGCGCCGGCGTCGGCGCGATTCTGATTGCCCGCGCACGGCGTGAAGCGCAGGTGCTGGCGGTGGACATCAATCCCGCCGCGCTGCGCCTGACCGCGATCAACGCAGCATTGGCCGAGGTCGCGAATATCGAGGTGCAGGCCAGTGATGTGCTGCAGGGTACCGAAGGCAACTTCGACCTGATCGTCGCCAACCCGCCGTACATGGCTGACCCGGCCGGGCGTGCTTATCGGCATGGCGGTGGCTCGCTCGGCGCCGGATTGTCGCTGCGTATCGTCGAGCAAGCGCTCAATCGGCTGGCCCCCGGTGGTTCGTTGCTGCTCTACACCGGCGTGGCCATGGTCGATGGCCGCGATCCTTTTTTCGATACGGTGGTGCCGCGCCTGGATTCGACGCGATTCGGCTGGACCTATCGCGAGCTGGATCCCGACGTATTCGGTGAAGAGTTGTTGAACCCCGGTTACCAGCGCGTGGACCGGATCGCCGTGGTCGCGCTGACCGTGACCCGCATTGGCTGACACAAGGCAGGTGCGCCATGAACAGGAACCTCGACGATTACAACCGCATGCGCGATTTCTCGGCGACCTCGGAGCCCGCCGCCGTCAAACGCCGTGGCCGCAGCAAGGCCACTGAACATGCGCTGCAGTTCTGCATCCAGAAGCACGACGCGTCACACCTGCATTACGACTTTCGCTTGGAACTCGATGGCGCACTGAAGAGCTGGGCGGTGCCCAAGGGCCCGTCGCTCGATCCCAAGGTCAAGCGTCTGGCGGTACACGTCGAAGACCATCCGCTGGATTATGCGACGTTCGAGGGCAGCATTCCCGAGGGGCATTACGGTGCAGGCGATGTAATTGTCTGGGATCGCGGTGTATGGATTCCGCAGGAGGATCCGGCCAAGGCTTACGCCAAGGGCAAACTCAAGTTCGAGCTGCAGGGCGAAAAGCTCTCCGGGATCTGGAATCTGGTGCGCACGCACATGCCGGGCAAGAAGGAAAACTGGTTTCTGATCAAACATCAGGACAGTGCGGCGCGCCCGCAGGACGACTACGATGTGCTCAGCGCCGAGCCGGACAGCGTGCTCAGCGAGCGCACCCTGATCAGCAAACCCAAGCTCGCCGCCGAGCAAGCCAGGCCCGTGAAAAAGGCCCCGGCGAAACCGCGCAAAGCGGCATCCGGGACGCTCACCGGAGCGCGCAAGGCCAAACTGCCGGCGCAGCTCAAACCGGAACTGGCGACCCTGGTCGACAGCGCACCCGAAGGGCAGTGGAGCTACGAGATCAAGTTCGACGGCTACCGGATCATGGCGCGCATCGATCACGACCAGGTGCAACTGTTCACCCGCAACGGTCACGACTGGACGCACAAACTGCCGCAACAGGCGCAAGCCCTGGCCGAGTTGGGGCTGGAATCGGCGTGGCTGGACGGCGAAGTGGTGGTCACCAACGAGCGCGGTGTCCCAGACTTTCAGGCGCTGCAAAACGCCTTCGAAGCCGGGCGCAGCGGCAGCATCATGTACTACCTGTTCGACATGCCGTACCTCAACGGTGTCGACCTGCGCGAAGTGCCGGTCGAGGAGCGCCGCGCTGCGCTGTCCACGGTACTCGGTGGGCATGAGCAGCCGTTGCTGCGCTTCTCCGAAGCCTTCGATGAAACGGCGGACGCACTGCTCAACAGCGCCTGCCAGATGCAGATGGAGGGGCTGATCGGCAAACGCCTCGGCTCGCCCTACGTGTCGCGGCGCAGCAGTGACTGGATCAAGCTCAAGTGCAAGCATCGGCAGGAATTCGTGGTCGTCGGCTATACCGATCCGAAAGGTGCGCGCAGTGCCTTCGGCGCGTTGTTGCTGGGCCTGCATGATCGCGACAGTGGCGAATTGCGCTATGCCGGCAAGGTCGGCACCGGTTTCAACGAAACCACACTGAAAAGCATCCTCGCCCAGCTCAAGCCGTTGCAAGTGAAAAAGGCTGCGGTGGTCAATCCACCGAGCGGCTTCGAGGCCAAAGGCGTGCACTGGCTCAAACCGAAACTGTTGGCAGAAGTGGCGTTCGCCGAAATGACCAAGGACGGTTCGGTACGTCACGCCGTGTTCCATGGTCTGCGTAATGACAAACCGGCCAGGTCGATTACCGAGGAGCGCGCGAAACCCGTGAAGACTTCAGCGAAAGCCACCCCGTCGAAAAAAGCTGCCTCGTCGAAGAAAGCTGCAGAATCAAAGAAAGCCACTGAGCCGAAGAAAGCCGAACCGGCGCCGTCCCAGCTGGGGCTGGCTAGCGGCAAAGTGCGCATTACCCACCCCGATCGGGTGATCGATGCGGTCAGCGGCACCACCAAGATGCAACTGGCCGAGTATTACGCCAGCGTTGCCGAGTGGATCCTGCCGCAGCTCAAGGATCGCCCGGTCGCGCTGGTGCGGGCGCCGGACGGCATTGCCGGCGAACTGTTTTTCCAGAAAAACGCCGAGCGCCTGGCGATTCCCGGCATCACCACACTGGACAAGGACGTCACCGGGCAACCGGTGATGTTGATCAACAACGCCGAAGCCTTGATCGGCGCAGTGCAGATGAGCTCGGTCGAATTGCACACCTGGAACGCCACCACCGTCGATCTGGACAAGCCTGACCGTTTCGTCCTCGATCTCGACCCGGATCCCGCGCTGCCGTGGAAAAGCATGGTCGAAGCCACTGCGCTGACCCTCACCGTGCTGGATGAACTGGGGCTCAAGGCGTTTCTCAAGACCAGTGGCGGCAAAGGCATTCACCTGGTGGTGCCATTGACCCGCAAGCATGGCTGGGACGAGGTCAAGGATTTCAGCCATGCGATCGTCAGTCACATGGCCAAGCTGTTGCCGGAACGCTTTTCCGCGGTGTCCGGGCCGAAAAATCGTGTCGGTAGGATCTTCATCGACTACCTGCGTAACGGCCTGGGCGCCACCACCATTTGTGCCTACGCGGCGCGCACCCGTGAGGGACTGCCGGTGTCGGTACCGCTGTTTCGCGAAGAAGTGGGGGAAATCAAGGGCGGCAATCAGTGGAACATCAGCAATGTCCATGAGCGTCTGAACGAAGTCGGCGATGAGCCGTGGGCCGACCTGAAGAAAACCCGCCAGAGCATCACCGCCGAGATGCGCAAGCGGGTTGGCATGAAAAAATGATCAGGTGTCGCGCAGCAAGTCGTGGGCGTTGAGCAGCTCGAAGGCGATTTCGGGGTGGTTGTTCAAGCCCCGACGAATCGCGGCCGGGATTGACTTGCGGGTCTTGCGGCACAGTCCCGGCAGCGCCTCGATCTGAATCTCGATGCCGAGCATGCTGCGTACCTCATGAAACCCCGGAGCGACCTCCACACGCAGGCCCAACTGCTCGTGCATGCGCTGTTGCAGATGCCGCAAATCCGCGAGGTCTTTGAGTTGTTCCAGTCGGGCGAGGAGGATTTTTTCCTGCTCGCGGGTCAGGCGCAGAATGCGCAGATCCGTGCCCGGCGCTTCCAGCAACGCGTCGCGCCCGCAATCGCAGGCGCCGGGCGGGCAGGGTGAGCGCAAAGGCGCAGCAGGCGCAAGAGTCGTCATGGCCTCCATCATAGAGGCCGTCAGACGGTTTTGCCTATGCGCCCTCAGCTGCCGTCCATCGGCCGCTGCGTCTCTGGCAACTACTGATTCAGGCCTTCGTAATGCACCAGAATCGCGTTGGCGAGGTCTTCATCGCTGGCATTGAGGCCGGGGTTGTCGTGCCGCACCTGTTGCAGTACCGACTCAAGATAAACCCCACGGATGGCCCCGCCGCTGGCGACGAACGCTGACAGGTCGTCGCGCGCCGGGATCACCATTTTGTGATCCTTGAAGGTCGAGTACAGCGACGCGGAAACGCCCGCTGAGGTGGCGACATCGCCGGCGTCGACACGGGCCAGCGCCGAGCCGACAGGGAGGCAGAGCAGGAGAGAAGAAATGAGCACTAACTTGCGCATGACGATGTTCCTCCACAAGCGCGAAGCAAAAAGGAAGGACTACATAATCTCAGAGGTGCGACCTTTGCCGGAGTTCCGTTCGAACACACGGATACTTGCTGAAACGCTCTGAAGCGGCACATCTGCACAAATAAGCTTAACTGAAATCCTGAAAGGCGCATTCCGGCGCGCCTCAGGGGAGGAACCCACCGTGTCGATCAAATTGCGTTTGCTGCTGCTGATTGCCACCAGTCTGTTGACGGCGCTGATCGTGAGTCTGGTCAGCTATGTGGGGAATACGCGCATGTCCGCAGCGGTGAACGACAACGCGGTGAGCATGACCGCGCTGCGCAATCACATGGAAGCCGACATGATGCACGATGCGCTGCGAGCCGACGTGTATTCGGCAATGCTGGTCGGCTTGGGCAAAAGTACCGGCAGAGCCGCAGAGGTGCGGGACTCGATCAACGAGCACGCCACGCATTTTCGCGAAGTGCTGGATGAAAACCTCAAATTGCCGGTCAATCCCACGATCAGGGCCGCTCTGGAACACGTCAAGCCCAGCCTGGATACCTACATTGCGGCGGCCGAGCGCATTGTCGGCCTGGCATTGGACAACCCGGATAGCGCGCAACGGGAGCTGGGCACGTTCAACAGCGCCTTCAGTCAGCTTGAAGAGCAGATGGCGGCCCTTAGCGAACTGATCGAAAGCAACACCCGTGACACCAGCCAGGCCACCGAAAGCGCCATTCGCAATGCCAATATCGCCCTCGGTGTGGTGTTGCTCGCCAGTCTGCTGCTGTTATTGGCGCAAGGGCGTTGGGTGACCCGCAGCATCATGGGGCCGCTGAAATCCGCTAACCAGATCGCGCAAAGCATTGCCCACGGCAACCTCAGCGAACCGATCAGCGAGCCGACCGGCAAGGACGAGGCCAGTACGCTGATCCGCAGTCTGGCGACCATGCAGCGTGACCTGCGCAACATGATCGACGTCGTGCGGCGCAATGCCCATGGGGTCAGCGGCATGAGTGAGCAGTTGAGCCACGGTTGCCATCAGGTCGCCGACAGCAGTCAGCAGCAAAGCGCCGCGGCCGGCACCATGGCCGCCGCCGCGAGCCAGATGACCGCCAGCATCGAGGAAATCACTCGTCATGCCGAGCGCGCGCTGGGCATGGCCAATCAGGCCGAGTCGCTGGCCAAGAGCGGCGGACAGGTGATCCATCAGGTGGTCAGCGACATGGACGACATCGCCCGCTCGGCGCAACAGTCGGCGCAGGTGATCCGGACGCTGGATCAGGAATCCGAAGGCATCTTCAACATCATTCAGGTGATCAAGAGCATCGCCGACCAGACCAACCTGCTGGCGCTCAACGCCGCTATCGAAGCGGCGCGGGCCGGCGAGCAGGGCCGTGGCTTCGCGGTGGTCGCTGACGAAGTGCGCAGCCTGGCGGCACGCACCAGCGCCTCAACCCAGGAAATCGCCGCGATGGTTGCACGGATCCAAAACAGCACCCGCGAGGCGGTCAGCAGCATGGAGGCCGGCGTGGCCCAGGTCGACAAGGGCATGGCGGTCACGGCCGAAGTCGAACGGGCGATTCGCGAAATCCTCGACGCCACCCTCAGCACCACGCAACTGGTCAACGACATCACTCGCACCATTGGCGAGCAAAGCCAGGCCAGCAACGAAATCGCCCATCAGGTGGAAATGATCGCCGGGATGTCCGAGGGCAACAGTAAAGTGATCGGGCAGACGGCCAATACCACCGATGAACTGTCGAGTCTGGCGGGGGCGTTGGCGTTGTCGGTGGATCGGTTTCGGTTGTAGCGCCGCCATCGCGAGAGCAGCCCATTCCCTGTAGGAGTGAGCCTGCTCGCGATGGAGCCAGCCCAGCCACCACAGGTTTCTGAATCATGTTCAGCCCAAACCGGCCGATAACGCCCAGAGCGGAAAAAGACTCTCAAGTCGGGAACAGACGCGCGGGTTTGCCCTGACGTGATATTCTTCGCGCCAACTTGGTTTGACCTTATTCGGTTTGCCTGCCTTTGGGGCGGGCTGACGGAATCCCTGTCGCTCAAGTAGCTGAAGCCAATAATGATAAGAAGTCAGTTCAGAAGGGACATTAACTGAGGTCGATGCGGTACGTCGGCCTTGTGTGCCCACCCGTCAAAATTGAAGTGTGCCGGAATCTGCGACGCGAGCCTGAGCGTCATCAAAGCGGATCGCATACAGATAACAGCGGCGGGCGGAAGGCGTTTTATCATAGGTGCAACGGATGTTTAAGAAAGTGAACACAGCCTTGCTCGGGCTGGCTTTGGCGATGGGGATGTCGTCCGCCAATGCTGCAGAAGCAAAGAAAGTCGACGTTCTGCTGATCGGCGGCGGCATCATGAGCACCACCCTGGGTGTGTGGATCAATGAGCTGGAGCCAAGCTGGTCGATGGAAATGGTCGAGCGCCTCGATGGCGTCGCCCTGGAAAGCTCCAACGGCTGGAACAACGCCGGTACCGGTCACTCGGCCTTGGCTGAGCTGAACTACACCCCGGAAGACGACAAAGGCAACGTGACGATCCCGAAAGCTGTCGAGATCAACGAAGCGTTCCAGGTGTCCCGTCAGTTCTGGGCCTGGCAGGTTCAGCAAGGCGTTCTGAAGAACCCTCGCTCGTTCATCAACACCACGCCGCACATGAGCTTCGTGTGGGGCGATGACAACATCAAGTTCCTGAAAAAGCGCTACGAAGCCCTGCAAGCGAGCCCGCTGTTCGCCGGCATGCAGTACTCCGAAGACCCGGCTGTGATCAAGAAGTGGGTCCCGCTGATGATGGAAGGGCGTGACCCGAATCAGAAAATCGCGGCCACCTGGAGCCCGCTGGGTACCGACATGAACTTCGGCGAAATCACCCGCCAGTTCGCCGGTTACCTGCAGACCAAGCCTAACTTCGACCTGAAGCTGTCGAGTGAAGTCGAAGACATCACCAAGAACGCCGACGGCACTTGGCGCGTCAGCTACAAAAACCTGAAAGACGGCACCAAGACCGAAACCGACGCCAAGTTCGTGTTCATCGGCGCTGGTGGCGGCGCTCTGCACCTGCTGCAGAAGTCGGGCATTCCTGAAGCCAAGGAATACGCTGGCTTCCCGGTCGGCGGCTCGTTCCTGGTGACCGATAACCCGGCCATCGCCGAGCAGCACCTGGCCAAGGCCTACGGTAAAGCTTCGGTTGGCGCACCGCCGATGTCGGTTCCGCACCTGGACACCCGTGTTCTGGACGGCAAGCGCGTCATCCTGTTTGGCCCATTCGCGACCTTCAGCACCAAGTTCCTCAAAGAAGGCTCGTACCTGGACCTGCTGACCAGCACCACCACCCACAACATCTGGCCGATGACCAAGGTCGGCATCAAGGAATACCCGCTGGTCGAGTACCTGGCCGGTCAACTGATGCTGTCGGATGAAGACCGTCTGAACGCGCTGAAGGAATACTTCCCGAACGCCAAAGCCGAAGACTGGCGCCTGTGGCAAGCCGGCCAGCGCGTGCAAATCATCAAGCGTGATGAAGCCGCTGGCGGCGTGCTGAAACTGGGCACCGAAATCGTTGCTGCACAAGACGGCTCCATCGCCGGCCTGCTGGGCGCATCGCCAGGCGCGTCGACCGCTGCACCGATCATGCTGAGCGTGCTGCAGAAAGTCTTCAAAGACAAAGTCGCCACCCCTGAGTGGCAGGCCAAGCTGCACCAGATCGTGCCAAGCTACGGCACTCAGCTGAACAGCGATCCGGCCAAAGTGGCACAAGAGTGGGCGTACACCGCCAAGATCCTCGAACTGCCAACTCCACCGGTGATCGGTCAGGCTGCTGCTCCGGCTGCACCTGCAGCTGAAAAAGCTGAAGCACCGAAGGAAAATGCTGCACGTGACATGGCGCTGTAACTAGACGCCTGATGCACAAAAGCCCACTGAACCGGTAACGGTCAGTGGGCTTTTTTTGTGGCGCCTGATCCTACTTTGGTTTCGCGCTTGCCAGATACGCACCAAGCCGCCGCCCCATCTCTTCGCCGAGGGCCTGCAACCCGCTCAACGGCCGCACCATCACCTCGAACTCTACAATTTTCCCGCTCTCATCGAAGCGAATCATGTCGATCCCCTTCAGCTCTTTCGCCCCAACCTTGGCACTGAACTCCAAAACCACATTCAAACCATCGGCAGTCACCAGTTCGCGGTGGTATTTGAAATCTTCAAACACGTCGAACACGGTGTTGAGGATCATCGTCACCACTGGCGCGCCGGGGTAAGGCGAGTGGGCCATGGGCGAGCGGAACACGGCATTGGCATCGAGCAGTTCGGGCAAGGCCTTGAGGTTGCCGGTGCGGATCATCTCGTGCCAGCGTTTCAGGGATTCAGCGGCGTTGGGGTGCAGGTTCAGTTCGGACATTGACCACTCCTGGAATTGTTGTTGTTCTTCGCGCGACGGCAATCACTCTAGTTCAAAGCGGTGGATCTCGAACCGTTGTGTGCCGATCTGAATACCAGAGCATGGGCGGAGCGGATCAGATTGGCATCTGATCCGTATTTTTCTGTTGGATCTGCCTCTGTAACCGGCTCAGTCAGGCGCTCAGAATAGCCCGGCAATTCGGTCACCCGCGGCAGCCCTTCATCCCGAAGCGCCCGGTGCACCGCAAGCTCAACATTAAGGAGAGCAGCATGAACAAGATGGCGATTTTCCTCGGTGGGTTTCTGACGTTGACCATTCTGATCGGAATGCTTGCGACGATTTCCCCGGTCTGACCCCGGCAGCACTCCACCAGACTCCAGCGCCCTTTTTTATCGAAGGGCGCGGCTGTTTCTACTTCGCTGTAACTTCTCGCATCACACCGAACTGGACTGAACCGGGAGGCGGCGCAAGCGATTGAGGTGTCCCGGCCTCTTCGCGAGCAAGCCCGCTTCCACATGGATTTGTGAACAACACAGATCCAGTGTGGGAGCGGGCTTGCTCGCGAAGGGGCCAGTAGCGTCACTGAAAAGCTCTCAAGCGAATCAAGGCGCACCAAACACCATCGTCCAGTAAACCCCCTCATCACTGCGCGCCTCACTGGCGAACCCGGCACCGACCTGAGTGAACATCGGGTTCATCAGGTTGGCACAGTGCCCGGGGCTGGCCAGCCATCCGGCCATCGCCTTGCCCGGTGAGCTCTGCCCGGCGGCGATGTTTTCGCCGATCTGCCGTCCCCGATAACCCGCCGCCCGGGCGCGATCCGCCGGCAGGTCGCCGTCCGGGTCGCGATGGGCGAAGTAGTTGCCGTAGGCCATGGCTTTGCTGTGGCCTTGTGCGGCGGCGCCCAGCGCCGGGTTCCAGCTCAGGGGGCGGGCGGCGGCAAAGCGTTGGCGCCCGCACATCCGGGGGCGTGCCCGGGCGGCGTTGACTTCGGCGAGCAGGGCCTTGCCGACGCTGCGGTTGTCGCCGACGCGACTGTCGAGCACCGGTTGCGCCAGCACCACTTGCCATTCACCACGGGAGCGGCTGACGCCGATGTCGGCGTACTGGGCGTCAAGCAGCGCGCTGCAGTGGCTGTCTTGTAACTGCTCAAAGGCTTCCTCGGCATCCCCGGCCCCAATGATGCGGATACTGCGTACCGCCACCGCCGAATACCCCGAAGACTTCAATCTTTCGCGCAAGCCACCGCCGTAGCCATAGCCGATCGGTAGCGCCAGATTCGATTTCAGCGACAGTGGCGCCAGGCGCTGGGCCGGGCGGCGGTCGCAGCGTTGCGGATGGGCGCGATAGTCGTTGATCGCGGCCACGAGTTGCCGCTCCTCGCTGGCGTGGGAGGTCTCGGTGAACAGTGGGGCAAGGATCAGCAGGCACAGCGAAACGAAGCGTGATGAGCGAACGACATGGCGCATGGGACGGCAGACTCAGGGAAAAGGACAGTGCTGAAGTGGGCAGCCGCGGAATACGGCGCCACTAGGACTGGGCTTTTTGCACTTGGTTCATGCTGGCCACCTGGCTTTTTTGTGGGGTGATTCAGGGGGGGGGGCGAGCCGGACTTTGTGCTGTCTGCACTGGCGTCTTCGCGAGCAAGCTCGCTCCCCCCTTGGCAATGCGTACCTCTTTGG
>NZ_JASCPO010000155.1:0-13735 GCF_029960145.1 Pseudomonas sp. PS01299
CTACTGTGGGAGGGGGCTTCCTCCCGAAGGCGGTGTGTCAGTCAACACACCCTTCACGGATATACCGCCTTCGGGAGCAAGCCCCCTCCCACAGTGGAAACATCTCCCACAGGAGAGACATCCGGTGTTTCCGGTCAGAAGTGATACGTCATGCGCGCAAACAGCGTGCGGCCCAGCGGGTCGGTGTAGCGCGGGTCATAGCCGCTCTGGAAGTTGTAGGCCTGGTTGGTGAAAGGCGGGTTGCGGTCGAACATGTTCTTCATCCCCGCATCCACGTCCAGCACCTTGTTGAAGGTGTAGCCGGCCGACAGGTCCCACACCGAATACGACGCCACGCGCGCATGGGTATCGCGGTCGTAGTCGTTGTAACCGGTGGTGAAGCGGTTGGTCAGCGACGCGCGAGCCGCGCCGAAGGTCCAGCTGCCGGTGAGGTTGTGTTTCCAGCGCGCGATCACGCCGTCCCCTTCGAAGTCGCCGACCTTGTCGGTGAACGGGCCTTTGATGGTGCTCTGGAAGTCATAACTGTCGACGTAGGTGCCTTGCAGCCCCAGGCCGAACTGGCCGTAAGGGGTGTTCGGGAAGCGGTAATCCAGCGACACATCGACACCGTTGGTTTCGACGATGCCGAGGTTGGCGTTGCCGGTGACGATGTAGTTGAGCGTGCCGTCGGCGTTGCGCACGAAGCGATCCGGGTAGCTGCCGGCCTGATCGAACACGGTGGATTCAGGGAACGGCTGGATCTGGTTGGAAATGTGAATCCACCAGAAATCCAGACCCACCGACAGGTTGCTGACCGGCTGATAGACGAAGCCCAGCGTCACGTTGCGCGCCTTCTCCGGGGCCAGATCTTCATTGCCGCCGATCTGATTGAGGAACTGCTGGCCGCAATCGCGCCCGCCGTTGCCGCCCGGTTGCACCACGCCACCGGTACACAGCACCGGGTCGTTGTAGTAGCCCTGGGTGTAGGTGATGCTGCGCGGCGAATACAGCTCGTAGAGCGATGGCGCACGGAAGCCTTCGCTGTACGCGCCACGCACTACCAGCTCCTTGAGCGGCTGATAACGGAACGAATATTTCGGGTTGGTGGTGCTGCCGAAGTCGCTGTATTTGTCGTGACGCACGGCGGCGGACAGTTCGAGGCTGTCGAGCACCGGCACGTTGATTTCGGCGTACGCGGCTTTCACGCTGCGGTCACCTTCCACGCTGCCGGCCGGGTCGATGCCGAGGCTCTGGATATCACCGGCAAACTGTTCGAAGTCCTGGTGGAATTTCTCTTTGCGGTACTCGCCACCCAGCGCCAGACCGGCGGGGCCGGCACCGAACCAGTCACCGATCTCGCGGCTGATCCGCCCGTCGAAACCGGCGACGCGGCCGACAGCGGTGGAGTAGGCGCCGTGGTACATGGCCTGGTCGATGTACTGCTGACCGGCGGCGGATTGCGGGCCGAACGGGTTGAGCAGACCGCTGGCCAGACCGTTGATCATCGCCTGATCGCTGACATATCCGCTGGTGACACTGGAGACGATTTTGTTCTGGTTGTACGAGGCGCCGACGTTGTAATCCCAGCCGCCGACCAGACCATCGAAGCTCAGCAGAAAGCGCTGACTGGTGTTCTGGTCTTTCGATTCACGCGGGCCGGCAGCGGTCTCGCGCCAGTTCACATCGACCGGTTGCGTCGGGTCGAGGGCGAAGCCGGTCGGGCCGGGGGTGATGCCGTTGCCGGGGTAGTAGGGCGACGACGAATCCAGGCTCAAGCCGGTGAGCGGGGCCGGGCCGACCGCCGTGGCGTTGTTGTTGCGCGACCAGAAGTATTCGAGGTTGACGTTGTGGTCATCCGCCAGCTTGCCGGTGGTCTTGCCGAAGAACGACGTCTTTTCGGTTTGCGGAATCAGGTCGATGTATTCGCGGGTGCTGAAGCGGCACAAACCGTCGCGCGCCACCAGATTGGGGCCGTTGCAATTGCTGTTGGCCAACGGGTTGGTGGCATTGCCGTTCTGGCTGTAGTTGCCGGGGAACGCGGTGCCGGAGGTCTGGTCCAGACCGCGGCCGGGCACATAGTCGCGGGCGAAGGAGCGGTCGTTGGCGTCGAGGTTCTGCTGCTTGTTGTAGTTGAACACGCCGAGCACGTTGAAGCGGTCTTGTTCAAGATCACCGTAGCCCCAACTGGCGCTCATGTCTTTGGTGGCACCGCCGCCGCTGTGGGTTGGGGTTTCGCCACCGAGGGTGAGCTGGCCGTCGGTCATGGATTTCTTGGTGATGAAGTTGATCACGCCGCCGATGGCGTCGGTGCCGTAGAGGGCCGACGCGCCGTCGCGCAGGACCTCAACGCGCTCGATGGCGGCAAACGGGATCATGTTCAGATCCACCGCGCCGCCGGCCGAGTTGGTGCCGGACAAGGCGTTGTTCGCCAGGCGTCGACCGTTGAGCAGCACCAGCGTCTTGTTCGCGCCGATGCCGCGCATGTCGGCAAACGAAGCGCCACCGGTGGCGGCGCCGACCGAGCCGGCGCTGTTGTTGATCGACTGGCTGCCGGTGATCCGCTGCACCAGTTCGGCGGTGGTGGTCACGCCCTGTTTGCGCAACTCATCGGCCTTGAGAATGGTGATCGGCACCGCCGTTTCCGCATCGACCCGGCGAATCGCCGAACCCGTCACTTCCACCCGTTGCAGTTGCGTGGTCGGCGCCACCACCGCTGTCGCAGCGGGCACGGCGGCGTTGTCATCCTCGGCGGCTTGCACAGTCCCGGCGCCCATCCCCATGGCCACCAGATACAACGGAACAAAACGGTGGCGAGAGATCGTTGCCACCAAAGGTTTGAGCGTGAAGCGTGGAGTGTTCATCAGCATGGTTATTTCCGACTTTTTAGACGTTATCGAATTGGCCTTGTGAGCCCCTCATTGCTCCGCTTTCGGTGATACCGCGTGCGGAAAACCACTTTCTTCAAGCAAGCCGATCCCCTCCGAATACGCGTTGCGTTTTTTCGGTCGGCTGATTGCGACGGGATGCTTCAGCGGTGTCGGGCGCGCTTCTCAACGCGCGCCCGGCACCGCACTCAGTGGGTGGTCATCACCGAAATCTTGCTGATGCCCGAGCGCTCGATGGACGCCATGGCCTTGGCCACCTGGCCGTAATTGACGTTGGCGTCGGCCTGCAGCTGCACGCGTACTTCGGCGTCCTTGGCCTTGACCTCCTTGAGGCTGGCCTCCAGCGATTCCGGCGCCAGTTCGGTTTTCGCCAGGTAGAACTTGCCGTCCTGATCGACGCTGACCACCACCGGGTCTTTCTTTTCGGCGGGGGCGACGGCATCGGTTTTCGGTAGGTTGACCTTGATCGCATTGGTCATCAGCGGCGCGGTGACGATGAACACCACCAGCAGCACGAGCATCACATCCACCAGCGGCGTGACGTTCATTTCGCTGAGCACTTCATCGCTGTCTTGGGTAGAAAAGGACATCAGCTGGCCTCCCGCACGGCGGCTGTGGTTTTGCTGGCGATGGCCTGACGGCTGATGGAAAACGCGCTGCGCGAGGCCAACGCATCGAAGTCGTGGGCGAAGTCATCCATGTCTGCCGAGGCGAGCTTCAGGCGGCGCAGGAAGAAGTTGTAAATCAGCACTGCCGGGACCGCGACGGCGATCCCTACACCGGTGGCGATCAGTGCATGACCGATCGGTCCGGCAACCGCTTCAAGGCTGGCCGAGCCGGTTTCGCCAATGCTTTGCAGGGCTTCCATGATTCCCCACACGGTGCCGAACAGACCAATGAACGGCGCGGTGCTGCCGATACTGGCGAGGATCGCCTGACCGTTTTCCAGCGAGCGGCGTTCCTTCTGAATCTGCTGGCGCAGGTTGCGCTCCAGGCGATCGGAACGGTTGATGGTGTGCGCCAGTTGTTGCGTGGTGCGCGGCGATTCTTCCACCAGCAAAGCTTCGAAGCCGCTGCTGGCGATGCGCGCCAGCGAGCCCGGGTACTGACTGGCGTGTTCGGCGGCAGTAAGCAGATCCGGTGCGCCCCAGAAGGCTTTGCTGAACTGTTTGTTCTGGGCTTTCTGGCGCAGGTATTGCGCCGACTTGACCAGCAGGATCGCCCAGCTGACCACGGAAAACAGCACCAGGCCCCAGAGCACACCGGGGACAATCATCGAAGACAGTGAATTGTTCATCGCTACACCTCGCTTGCATTAAGTCGGTTGTGAGTTCGTTGGGTTGTGCCGTTATTGCGGCAATTTGAAATCGATGGTCTGGGTGGCGAAGCCGTCAATCGGCGTGTCACCGCGTTTGGCCGGAATGAACTTCCAGTTCTTTACCGCCGCGACGGCGGCGTCATCCAGTTGCGGCTTGCCGCTGGACTTGGTCACTGTCACCGAGCCGGCGCGACCGTTGGCCAGCACCTGAATGCGCAGCACCACGCTGCCTTCCCAATTGCGCCGCAGCGCCAGCGACGGGTATTCCGGCGGCGGGTTGCCAAGGCTGGCGAGACCGGAAATCGCTGCCGATTCCTTGACCGGGGCAGGCGCGGCGGCCGGGGCCGGTGGCGCGCTCGGTGTCGCCGGCGCAGCGGGAGCGGCCGGTTGTGCCGGGGCGGGCGGAGCTTTCGGCGGCTCGACTTTCTTCACCGGTTTGGGCTTCTCGACCGGTTTCGGTTTTTCGATCGGCTTGGGTTTTTCCACCGGTTTTGGCGGTGGCTTGACCGCGTCTTCGTCTTCCACCGGTTGTTCCGGTTCCGGAGGTGGAGGGGGCGGCGGTGGCGGTGGCGGTGGCGGTTCCGGTGTGGGCGGTGCCGGCGGCGTCGGGCTGCTCAGCTCGACGGTCATTTCCGGAATCTGCGGCGGAGTCGGCAGTGGCTCGGGCCGGGTTTGCTGGAAAAACCACCAGGCGCCGCCATGTATCAGCGCCGATACCGCCACCAGCAACAGCATTTGCTGTTTGTTCAACCCGCCGGGCTGCGAGGTATTGGCCGTGAAGGCTGGCCTGTCCGGTGACAGCGGGATTGGCGCTTCCCGTAACGACCCCTGCAGGGTTCTGTGCTTTACCGCATCGTTCATTAAAGCTCCCTCGGGTTGATGAAGGGCAATAAGGTGCCGTCCGAACATTGGGGTGATGTTCGAGTGGGTGGGTAACTTTCTTCAAGGTGTAACGCAGGCCGATAGTTGAACTATCTATAGAACAGGGCTTGCTTACAGTTACTGGCTTAGAGCCATCGACTTCGAGTGTTCATTGGCCATTCCCTGGTTGTTCTTCTATCGCTTGAGATCAGTGTTGGTGTCTCATGCTTGTGCTTTTTGCATGTAGCAACCGCTGTGCCAGATGTTGCCGAAATGTATAGGTCTTATTTCATCAGTGTTACCCATGTCGCATTTATATAAGTTTTGCCTTGGTCGTGTATTTCTCCGGCCAACAGTTTCCCGAAACTCCATTGAGTGGAGTTTTTTCAGAGGCGAGTCAGGCTCTACGCGGTATCACGCTGATCGGCGGGATAGAGCGGCGGCTTGGCTAATGGCCCGGGCACTTGCTGGTGCGCGGCGGACTGATTTGGTGCGGGTCTGTGTTTTAGCGGGTCACGACGTATGTTCCTTGTTCTTGTTTAAATGAAATCAATGTTTCCAGTGCTGAATAATCCAACTCACTGGAGCCGTTTTGGTGCATTTGCAAAGTCGCTGAAAGTTATTGTCCGACAATCCCGCCTGCGTTCATTTAATACGGCGCTGGTGCAGGAATTTTTGCAGTTGTATTTAAAAAATAAATAACACTCCGTTGTCGGCGAAGCGTCATCGCCAATCACGGTGTGTGGTCATGGAGTCAGGTAATAAAGTAGAGGCACTGGCCGCCGGAACTGTTCGAATGAACTCGGCGTTGTTGATAAACAAGCAAGCAGAGGCTGATGCGGCAGAGCGTTTGAAGATTCACGCGGTGAACTCCTTGTTGCCAGCTCGGATACGCGAACTTTTGGTTCGGTATCGCACCTTACAAGAACGCGGATAGCGTTCGATGATTGCTCTTGGTGCGGGATGGGCACCGCCAGCGCTGTTATGCGAGGTTTGAATTCGCAAGTCGCCAATGCATGGGAAAAACGTGCCAAAGCGGATACACCCGCTATAAATAGGGCTACACAGATCTGTCGAGATCGAGGAGGGGGCATGTATCAACTGTACGGACATCGCAATTCAGGTGCCGCAGCCATCGAGGCAGCGCTGGAGTTATGCCAGATCGCCTATCGCTTTATCGATATCGAAGCCTCGAGCGAAGCCGCCGAGGCACTGGCGCGCCTCAATCCACTGAAGCAGGTGCCGACCCTGCAATTGCCCGATGGCAGTGCGATCACCGAGAGTGTGGCGATTCTGATTCATCTGGGCCTGAGTTTTCCCGAGTCCGGTCTGTTGCCGGCCAAGGCGGCTGATCGCGATCAGGCGATTCGCGGCATGGTCTACATCGCCAGCAATTGCTATGCAGCCATCGGCGTCATCGATTACCCCGAGCGCTGGCTGGTGATGCCCGACGAAGCCTCACGGCAGAACCTGATGGCCGGCGCGCGGGAGCGTTTGCACTGGAGCTGGGAAGTGTTTGCCGATCAGTTTTCCGCCGAGTTGTACCTGGACGACGAAACGCCCGGCGCGCTGGACGTGCTGGCGGCCGTGGTGACGCGTTGGGCGGGGAGCCGCGAGCACTTGCGCCAGACACGTCCGGGGTTTTATGCGTGGTTGCAGCGTATTGACAGGCATCCGGTGCTGGCCCCTGTCTTCGCCCGGCATTGGCCGTCCTGATCACCCGATAAACCAAAATGTAGGAGTGAACTCTGTGGTGAGGGGATTTATCCCCGATGGACTGCGAAGCGGTCCCAGCTTTTCTGGGGGTGCTTCGCGCCCCATCGGGGATAAATCCCCTCGCCACAGGGCTCACTTCTGTAAGTGGGAAGGGTCTATTCCCCGCGAATGTACTGCTCCAGCTGCTTGATCAGCTCTGCCTGTTCGGCAATCGCTTCCTTGACCAGGTCACCGATCGACAGCAAACCGATCAGCTTGCCGTTCTCCACCACCGGCAAATGGCGCAGGCGTTTGTCAGACATGATGCCCAGGCAGGTGTCGACGGTCTGGTGGGTGTCCACGGTGATGACGTCCTTGACCATGATGTCGCGCACGGGTGTGCCCACCGACGAGCGCCCGTGCAGTACCAGTTTGCGTGCGTAATCACGCTCACTGATGATGCCGACCACTTTGTCATCTTCCATCACCACCAAGGCCCCGACGTTTTTCTCGGCCATTTTCATCAGCGCTTCGAGCACCATGTGACCGGGATCGATATGGTGCACTTCCTGATTTTTCTGATCTTTGAGCTTGAGCAGTTGGGCGACGGTCTTCATGGCGGTTACTCAGGTGTTGTCGTTGTTACTCAAGCATCGTAGACCCTTGTGCGCAGGGCAAGGTGGCAAAGCGGCAGATAGCACGCAAAAAACGTCATTTGCCGGTTTTTCCGGCTCACCTCTAACCCTGTGGCGAGGGAGCTTGCTCCCGCTGGACTGCGTAGCAGGCCCAAACCCTGAGAATTCGGTTTGCCTGATACACCGAATTGCCTGGCTTTGCGACTGCTGCGCAGCCGAGCGGGAGCAAGCTCCCTCACCACAGGGAATGGGGTTATCCCTTGAAGGGCAGCGTAGAATGCCCCTCTGATTCAATTCCTGAGGTTGCAGTGGTGGATTTACAGCAGGGCTTCGTCCTGACCCGGCATTGGCGCGATACCCCGGCCGGCACCGAAGTCGAATTCTGGCTGGCGACCGACGCCGGGCCGCGCCGTGTGCGCCTGGCGCCGCAAACGTCGGTAGCGTTTATCCCCGCCGAACAGCGTGAAGCAGCCGAACGCCTGCTGCACGATGAAAAGAACGTCGAACTGCGCCCGCTGGCCCTGCAGGATTTCGAACATCGCCCGGTGCTCGGACTGTATTGCCAGCAACACGGCCAGTTGATGCGCCTGGAAACCGCGCTGTCCCGCGCCGGTGTCGATGTCTTCGAAGCCGACGTGCGTCCGCCCGAGCGCTACCTGATGGAGCGCTTCATCACTGCACCGGTGTTGTTCGGCGGTAGCGCCGACGCTGACGGCGTATTGCTCAACGCTCAACTCAAACCTGATCCGAATTACCGACCGCAACTACGGCTGGTCTCGCTGGATATCGAAACCACCGAAACCGGCGAGCTGTATTCCATCGCCCTCGAAGGCTGCGGCCAGCGTCAGGTGTACATGCTCGGCGCGCCCAACGGTGACGCGAGCATCATCGACTTTGACCTCGAATACTACGACTCACGTACGCTGATCCTGAAAAAGCTCAACGACTGGTTCGCCCTCCACGACCCCGACGCGATCATCGGCTGGAACGTCGTGCAGTTCGACCTGCGCATCCTTCACGAACACGCGCGACGCCTCGGTGTGCCGCTGAAAATCGGCCGTGGCGGTGAGGAGATGCAGTGGCGCGAACACGGTAGCCGCACGCACTACTTTGCCTCGGCAGCGGGGCGCTTGATCATCGACGGCATCGAATCGCTGCGCTTGGCGACCTGGAGTTTTCCCTCGTTCAGCCTGGAGAATGTCGCGCAGACCCTGCTCGGCGAGGGCAAGGCGATCGACAACCCGTACCAGCGCATGGACGAAATCAACCGCATGTTCGCCGAGGACAAACCGGCGCTGGCCAAGTACAACCTCAAGGACTGCGAACTGGTCACGCGGATCTTCGCCAAGACCGAACTGCTGACGTTTCTCCTCGAACGCGCCAGCGTTACCGGCCTGCCTGCGGATCGCAGCGGCGGCTCGGTGGCGGCGTTCACCCATTTGTACATGCCGTTGATGCACCGTCAGGGTTTCGTTGCGCCGAACCTGGGCACCAATCCGCCACAGGCCAGCCCCGGCGGCTTCGTCATGGATTCGCAGCCGGGGCTGTACGAGTCGGTGCTGGTGCTGGATTACAAGAGCCTGTACCCGTCGATCATCCGCACCTTTCTGATCGACCCGGTGGGCCTGATCGAAGGCTTACAACACCCGGACGACGCCGATTCGGTGCCGGGGTTTCGCGGTGCACGTTTCTCGCGCACCCGGCATTGCCTGCCGTCGATTGTCGCGCGGGTCGCCGAGGGCCGCGAGACCGCCAAGCGCGAGCACAACGCACCGCTGTCGCAAGCGCTGAAAATCATCATGAACGCCTTCTACGGCGTGCTCGGCTCCAGTGGTTGCCGATTTTTCGATACGCGTCTGGCATCGTCGATTACCTTGCGCGGCCACGAGATCATGCTGCGCACCCGTCAGCTGATCGAAGCGCAGGGCCACGCGGTGATCTATGGCGACACCGACTCGACCTTCGTCTGGCTGCGTCGCGCGCACGGGCAGGAGGAAGCCGCGCAGATCGGTCAGGCGCTGGTCAAGCACGTCAACGACTGGTGGCGCGAGCACGTGCGTGAGGAATACGGCCTGCAAAGTGCTCTCGAATTGCAGTACGAAACCCACTACAAACGTTTTCTGATGCCGACCATTCGCGGTGCCGAGGAGGGCAGCAAAAAGCGCTACGCCGGACTGGTGACGCGCGCCGATGGCAGTGACGAAATGGTCTACAAGGGCCTGGAAACCGTGCGCACCGACTGGTCACTGCTGGCCCGGCAGTTCCAGCAGGAACTCTACGAGCGGATCTTCCAGCGCAAGCCGTATCAGGATTACGTGCGCGATTACGTACGCAAGACCCTGGCCGGCGAATTCGATGAACGACTGGTCTACCGCAAACGCCTGCGCCGCACCCTCGACGACTACGAACGCAACGTGCCGCCGCATGTGCGGGCGGCGCGGCTGGCCGACGATTACAACGCGCAGCAGGGTCGCCCGCGGCAGTACCAGAACGGCGGCTGGATCAGTTACGTGATCACCCTGGCCGGGCCGGAACCGCTGGAAGTACGCCGCGCCGCGATCGACTACGACCACTACATCACCCGCCAGCTGCAACCGGTGGCGGACGCGATTCTGCCGTTCGTCGACGACGATTTCTCAACCTTGATCGGGGGGCAACTGGGCCTGTTTTGAGTCCAGCAGTTGCAGGGTCCATTCATCGAGGATGCCGTGGAAGTAACGCTCCAGCGCCTGAGCGAACGGGCAATCTTCGGCGCTGAACTGCGCAAACAGGGTCATTGAAGAGTGGAATTTCAGGTCGTCGGGGTGGCCGAAAATCTCGGCAATCGAGCGCTGGCGGATGTTCAGTACCAACTGCGTGCAGATGCGCAGCCGCGCACCGAGCAGGTCGTGGGTCAGATAGGCCCGCGCTTCTTCGGCGGATTGAATGGCGTAACGCCGGGACATCTCGCTGCCGCCCAGCCCGGCGAACTGCGGGAACACAAACCACATCCAGTGGCTGCGCTTGCGCCCCTCACCGAGTTCACGCTGAACCCGTTCGAACACCGGGTCCTGCGCCTGGACGAAACGCTGCAGATTGAACGGGTCGTACTGATCAGTGCTTCTCATGACGAAGCCCTCGCCAGCCGGCAGCGACTCAGACCATCGCCAGCCGCTGCTTGCGTTGTGGCGCTATGAATACCTGATCCAGCGCCGCCAGATCCCCGGCATCCAGTTGCAACTGCGCCGCTTGTGCATTGAGTTGCACATGTTCCGGTCGCACAGCCTTGGGAATCGCAATCACACCATCCTGACGCAGAATCCACGCCAGCGAAACCTGTGCCGGGGTCACGTTGTGACGAGCGGCAATCTGCTTGAGCACCGGTTCGGCGAGCATCGCGCCGCCCTGGCCGATCGGACAGTACGCCATCAACGGCATGCGCTGTTGTTGGCACCATGGCAGCAAGTCGAATTCGACGCCGCGCTCTTCGAGGTTGTACAGCACCTGATTGGTGGCGCAGGCCGGGTTGGCCAGTTCTTCGAGGTCATCGACATCGAAATTCGACACGCCCCAACGGCCAATCTTGCCGTCCTCGCGCAGGCGTTCGAAGGCTTCGACGGTTTCTTCCAGCGGATACTGGCCGCGCCAATGCAGCAGATAGAGGTCGATGTAGGCGGTGTCGAGCCGGCGCAGACTGCGCTCGCAGGCTGGCGTTGTGCGGGTAGACCTTGCTCACCAGAAATACCTGATCACGCAGACCGGCAATGGCTTCGCCGACCACGCTTTCGGCGCCGCCCTCGGCGTACATTTCCGCCGTGTCGATCAGAGTCATGCCGAGTTCGATGCCTTGGCGCAACGCAGACACTTCACGCTGGTGCGCCGAGCGATCCTCGCCCATGCGCCAGGTGCCCTGGCCGATCACTGGAACCTGCACGCCTGCCAGTTCAAGGGTACGCATTCAAACCTCCTGTGCTGATGGTCGATACCTTAGTGGGCAGCAGGATAGCGCAGGGGTTCCAATGGAGGTCGATGAACCTGTGGCGAGGGGATTTATCCCCGATGGGCGCGCAGCGCCCCCAAGAAGCAGGGTTGCTGCGCAACCCATCGGGGGATAAATCCCCTCACCACAAGGCAAGTGTTATTTCGCGGAGAACTTCAACACCACGCTGTGGTTGTAAGTCTGCCCCGGATCAAGACGCGTGCTCGGGAAGTCCGGCTGATTCGGCGCATCCGGATAGTGCTGGGTTTCCAGGGTAAACGCGCCCCAGTGCGGATAGACCTTGCCGCCCTTGCCCTTGACCGTGCCGTCGAGGAAGTTGCTGGTATAGAACTGCACACCAGGCTCGCTGGTGAACAACTGCAAATGCCGCCCTGACTGCGGATCGCTGACCTCGGCGGCGACTTTGTTCACATCACCTTTTGTATCCAGCACCCAGTTGAAATCGAAGCCACCCTGTTTCGGCTCGGCGAATTTCAGCTGTGGGTGATCGGCCTTGATGTGCGTACCAATGGCGGTGGGCTTGGTGAAGTCCATTGGTGTGCCGGCCACTGGCGCCAGTTCGCCGGTCGGGATCAGTTTGCCGGTGACCGGGGTGTAATGGCTGGCGTGCAAGGTGGCAACCTGCTTGAGAATGTCGCCATTGCCGGCGCCGGCGAGGTTGAAGTAGCTGTGGTTGGTCAGGTTGAGCACGGTCGGTTTATCGGTGCTGGCCTTATAGTCGATGCGCAACTCGTTGCTGTCGGTCAGGCGGTAGGTCACTTCGGTGGTGAGATTGCCGGGGAAACCCATTTCACCGTCCGCCGACAGATAGGTCAGGGTCACGCCGACTGAATCCTTGTCCTTGGTTTCCTGCGCTTTCCAGACCTTCTTGTCGAAACCCTGAGTACCGCCATGCAAGGCGTTGGACTTGTCGTTCTGCGGCACCTGATAGCGCTTGCCGTCGAGTTCGAACGCGCCGTCCGCGAGGCGATTGCCGAAACGGCCGATGGTCGCGCCGAAATACGCTGTGCCTTTCTGGTAACCCTGGACATCGTCGAAACCCAGCACCACATCGGCGGCTTTGCCGTGTTTGTCCGGCACCAGCAGCGATTGCAGGGTGGCGCCGTAGGTGATGACGGTCGCCTGCATGCCGTGGCTGTTGCGCAGGATGTATTGCTCGACGGGCGTGCCGTCATTGGTTTTGCCAAAGGCTTTGTGTTCGGCGCTGAGGCCGGCCGCGTTGGCGGAGAGGGTGGCGATCATCAGGGACAGTCCGAGGCCGGAGAGCAGGTGACGTGATTGAAGCATGGTTGACCTTCCTTTTTGTTGTTGTTTTCAAAACAGGGTAATAGTCATGCTAATTGTGGGTTGAGTCAGAATTTATAGCCGGTTAAAGGTTTAGTGCAAATATAAAGTCATACTAAATAGTTGCCGAAGGTCGGGAAATCGTGCCAGCGCTGCACTTTTCCGGATTCGGCGGCTCTATCCATGGCCAGGATGCGGCGACGCCCGCCGCACAGGAATGCGCCCGTTCGAGAATTCATGCCGAGAGTTTTTCACCCGATCGCCCGATTTTTTCGTCGCCCGTGCCTGTTGCTGGCCTGTCTGTCATCGCTGTTTGTCAGCGGTTGCACGCACCAGACCGGCAACGGTTTCATCGCTCAGATGCGTGACGGTCAACCGCAGGAATTCCTGCAGACCAGCGTCGATCGCATGGCCACGTTGGCGATGCGCGACAACCTCAACAGCCTTTATCGGTTGATGGGCAAGCTGTATTTGCGCAACCCGGAAGAACTGCGCAAGTCGGGCTTCCTCGACATCAACACGGCGGTGAAACAGGTGCGCCTTGCCGTCGAGCAGCAGCAACCATTGCCGGTGTTGGGCGGGCGCAAAGATCTGGCGGCGCTCAGCTATGCGATGAGTCCGGAGTTTCTCGGGGATCGGGTCGGCGCCTTCATCTATGCCATCGGCAGCATGCTGGTCACCGCCCACGGCAATCGCATCGAGTTCTACATGACCGATGCAATCAACCCGACCTTCGTCCACAACGCCGCGCGCAACATCGAGAAAGCCACGTGGATTCTGGCCCAGCGCCAGAACAAGGAAGGCCAGCCGCTGCTGTTCTCCAATGAAATCTCGGAGGAGGGCAGCAACCTGAGTTTCGCCACCGAGTTCGGCAAGATCGTCGCGCGGCTCGACCTGCTGGCGCAGATGCTTGATGAGCGCTACCGGCGCATCGGCCTGAACTACGCGCAGAGCCTGCTGTTCCTGAATTTCCTTCCGGTGCAGTAAGTGCGGAGATCCAATGTGGGAGCGAGCCTGCTCGCGAAAGCGATCTACCAGGCGCTGAATCTCTGATAGATCCACCGCATTCGCGAGCAGGCTCGCCCCCACATTGAACAAA
>NZ_JASCPO010000156.1:0-13713 GCF_029960145.1 Pseudomonas sp. PS01299
CGCGAAGGCGGTGTGTCAGGAAAACAAATACTGACTTAGATGACGCTTTCGCGAGCAAGCCCGCTCCCACAGTTGTCCGGTGTCGGCGAGAGCACGCAAGCGGCAGAAAAGCGGCAGCCAGCGGAAACCGGTTGCCGCTTTTCTGGCATTGCCGCTTTGCCGGCTCCTCGCAAAGCCCCGGTTTATGGGGGTTGTTCTGTTTGGCACGGCGCTTGCTAAAGCTCAGGTACGAAAAACCGGTCACCCGAAGGTTCCCGACATGAGCATCAGCTTCGATAAAGCGCTCGGCATTCACGAAAAGGCACTGGGCTTCCGCGCCCAGCGTGCCGAAGTGTTGGCCAACAACATCGCCAACGCCGATACCCCGAACTACAAGGCTCGGGATCTGGACTTCTCCAAAGTGCTTGAAGCACAGACCCAGAAGAACGCCAACGGCACCATCGCCCTGAACATGACCAACAGCCGTCACATCGAAGCTGAAGGCCTGGGCAATGGCGACGAGTCGCTGATGTATCGCACGCCGATGCAGCCTTCGATCGACCAGAACACCGTTGACGCTCAGCTTGAGCAGTCGAACTACGCGGAAAACGCGGTCGGCTTCCAGGCCAGCTTCACTCTGCTCAACAGCAAATTCAAAGGGCTGGTGTCAGCCCTGCGCGGAGAGTAATCCATGTCCCTGTCCAGCGTTTTCAACATTGCCGGCAGCGGCATGAGCGCACAAACCACGCGTCTGAACACCGTGGCTTCGAACATCGCCAACGCCGAAACCGTTTCGTCGAGCATCGACCAGACCTACCGCGCCCGTCACCCGGTGTTCGCCACCATGTTCCAGGGCGGCCAGAACACTGGCAGCAACTCGCTGTTCCAGAGCCAGGACGCCGCAGGGCAGGGCGTGCAGGTACTCGGCGTGGTCGAAGACCAGAGCAACCTCGAAGCGCGTTACGAGCCGAACCATCCGGCCGCCGACGCCAAGGGCTACGTCTACTACCCGAACGTCAACGTGGTGGAAGAAATGGCTGACATGATTTCCGCGAGCCGGTCGTTCCAGACCAACGCCGAAATGATGAACACCGCCAAAACCATGATGCAGAAGGTACTGACCCTCGGTCAGTAATAAGGGGCGACTGCCATGAGTGTTACCGATACCACCAGCAGCCTGAGCATGAATGACATCCTGGCGAACTCCTCGAAGAAAACGAGCAGTTCGACCACCGGTGGCATTGCTTCGGCCACCAACAGCGCCACTGGCGGCAAAGCCCTGGGCAAGGATGCGTTCCTGCAACTGCTGGTCACCCAGCTGAAAAACCAGAACCCGCTTGATCCGCAGGACAACAGCGCTTTCGTAGCGCAGTTGGCGCAGTTCAGCAGCCTTGAGGGCATCACCACCCTCAACAGCACCGTCAGTTCGCTGGCCGGCAACTACAGCTCCTCGCAAGCCCTGCAGGCGTCGTCGCTGGTTGGCCGTAACGTGATCGTGCAGACCAACACCGTGCAATTGGACGACCCAAGCAAAGGCATGACCGGTTCGGTCACCGTGCCGTCGTCGATTGCCGGTGGCACGGTCAGCATTACCGACAGCAGCGGCACGGTGGTTCGCACCATCGATCTGGGCAGTCGCGCCGCAGGCAGCGCGAGCTTCACCTGGGACGGCAAGGACAAGGACGGCAATCTGGTGAAGACCGGTACCTATACCGTCAAAGCCAACGCCTCGATCAATGGCACCGCGACCGATATGGCGACCTACCTGCCAGCCACGGTCAACAGCGTGACCATCAGCCAGACCGGTGGCGAGCTGATGCTCAACCTGTCCGGCAAGGGCACCGTCGCCCTGTCCAAAGTACAAACCATTGGTATATAGAGCCGACTAACCGGCACAAAGGAGTGGAATATGTCTTTCAATATCGGCCTTAGCGGTCTCTATGCAGCCAACAAACAACTGGACGTGACCGGCAACAACATCGCCAACGTCGCGACCGCCGGTTTCAAATCGTCCCGTGCAGAATTCGAAGACGTTTACTCGTCGACCCGTCTGGGCAGTGGCAGCAAGGTCATCGGTAACGGTGTACGCCTGGCCAACGTTTCTCAGCAGTTCACCCAGGGTGACATCAACAACACCGGTAACGTGCTGGACATGGGTATCAACGGTTCCGGTTTCTTCACCATGAGCAACAACGGTTCGGTTTCCTATACCCGTGCCGGTACCTTCAAGGTCGACAACGCTGGTTACATCACCAACACCGACTACACCTCGCGCCTGCAGGGTTACGGTGTGGATGCCAACGGCAAGATCATCAATGGTGTGCTGACTGACCTGAAGATCGACACTTCCAACCTGGCGCCGAAGTCCACCTCGCTGGTGACCTCGACCATCAACCTGGACTCGACCGCTCCAGTAATCGACGACACAGTGCCCGCCGGCAAGTTCGATCCGAACAACCTCGCGACCTACACCAAATCGTTCAGCACGCCGATCTATGACAGTCAGGGCAACATGCACCCGATGGATCAGTACGTGGTCAAGACCGGTGCCAACACCTGGAAGGTCTACACCCTGGTAGACGGTCGTAATCCGGACGCTACCGGTAGCGATCCGAAGGTCACCGCGCCGACACCTTCGACCATGACGTTTGACTCCGCTGGCAAGCTGACTCAGGTCAGCACTCTGCCGGGTCCGGTGATCAGCAGTGACCTCAAGCTCAGTGGCTGGGTCCCGGGTAATGTGATCAACGGTACATTCAAGCCTAATGGTGCAGCCGCGAACCCGGCAGGCATCACCATTTCGATGGCTCAGACCACCCAGTACAACGCCGATACCGCCCGTTCGATCCCGACTCAGGATGGTTACGCCACTGGCCAGATCACCAACCTGACCATTGATGGCACCGGTACCCTGTTCGCCAACTTCAGCAACAACCAGAGCAAGGCCATCGGCCAGGTTGCGCTGGCCAGCTTCACCAACGAACAGGGCCTGCAGGCTATCGGTGGTACCAGTTGGAAAGAGACCTTCGCTTCCGGTATTCCGGGCTACGACGCGCCGAAAACCGGGACCTTGGGTGAGGTGGTATCCAACTCGCTGGAAGAGTCGAACGTTAACCTGACCAACGAGCTGGTGGACCTGATCAAGGGCCAGAGCAACTATCAGGCGAACGCCAAGACCATTTCGACCCAGAGCACCATCATGCAAACCATCATTCAGATGACCTGATTGCGGTTTCTGGTTGTGCAAGGGAGCCCCTCTTTTTGAGGGGCTTTTTTGTGGGCTATTGTTTTGTGGGCTTATCCGTTGCTGCGGTAACGGCTACTTAGGGTTTCGCCCTTACGGCGAGTCACTTTTGCAGACGCCCAAAAGTAACCAAAACGCTTCAGCCCCAACGTTCGGCCCTCGCCGTGGCTCGGGTTCCTTCGCTCCGGGATCGATCCGGGCGCATCGCCTCCGGTTTGCTTCGCTGCACCTCCTCTCGATGTGTTTGGCTTCGCCAAACGGTCGCTACGCTCCCGCCCCCCGGATCAATCCCTCCACTCAGCCTGCCGACGGGCTTTGAAGATCAAAAGCTGCAGCCGAGCTTGCGCTCATCCTGTTGAGTGGGGCGGCTTTGCCGCATGGGCTGTACGCTTTCTGAATTGTAGGAGCCAGCCTGCGGGCGATCGCGGCCTGACAGCCGACCAATCTCTTGCCGGTGTACTCAATCCCTGTGGGAGCGGGCTTGCTCGCGAAGGCGGTCTGACAGCCGACCAATCTCTTGCCGGTGTACTCAATCCCTGTGGGAGCGGGCTTGCCAGCGATAGCGGCCTGTGAGCCGACCAATCTCCGCCAGATTCACATAATCACTTCAGCAGTCTCGTTTCACTCGACAGCTCCTGCACATAAATGGCAGACAAAAGAAAACCCCCGACAAACCAGAAGTCTGTCGGGGGTTTCTTTTGTCTGGAAGAATCAGGCGTCTCGCGACGCCTGACCCGGCTCAGCTTATTGGCAAAAGCGTTATGTATGGGAGCGTATACATCGGTTTCGCGCCGTACTCATAAGGGTTTTGCAGATTTTTTGCCATTGCTCAATCGTGAAAACGTATACATTTGCAGTTTTTGAGCTGCTTTTGGTGGCGAAAGTATACGCTAAAAAATTCAGATTATGACCTCGAAAATTTTCATCATTCAGGCTGATCTTTCCGAATTCTCTCTTGCCAGCAGAGCCAATCTATCGTTAACCAAGGGCATTGGGGGCATTGGGGGGCATTGGGGGCATAGAGGTTTGGGGTAAGCTCACGATGCAAATCAAAGAGTAGCGACGAGACTATGACAACCCAACGCTTTCACCTTGCCTACAAGATCCGACCAGTGGATGGAAGCGAGGCCGCCGTTTCCCTTGCGGCGAGTGTCAGATTGAAGCTCCTTGATCTTTCGGTCGATGGGTGGCGTATGCCCGATCCGACTACCTCATCTTTTTCTGTGAGTTTAGAGGTAAACGGGCAAGACGCTGCGGCCAAGCGTGATGAGATTAAAGCGCACATTCAGGGCGTGTTCAGAAGGGTTCTGGCCGACAACGACGCGTCATTCGACGTCGTCGTCCAAATCAATGCTTCGGTAGAACCGTTAGGGCCCACCATCATTCTAGAGGTGTAGCTCCGACACGCCATCCTGCTGTCTACCGGATTTCTTTTGGCTTGGCATATGGCAACGGGCGGTCGAGGTCATCCAAGGTGAGACCTCCCCTGACAGCGTTGTGGCTCCACCGAACAAACTGCTCCAGAAGAGCATTGTTTTCACGTGTCAGGCGCTCTACGCGGGCCTCTAGAAGCCTGACGCGTTCCAGGGCCTTATCCGTCTCAACCGCGCTTCGAGAAACCCTTACTACGCCGTTGTCATCCTTGGCGTGCTCTTTGGCATGATCCCAGGCAGATTTGATGCGTGGCTGCCGGAGCATCGCAGCCTTGGTGTACTTGTGGCCGATTTCTACCTCTAGCATGGCTAGATAGCGATCCCAAGTAAGTAGCCCGACCCAGCCGTCCAGCAGGCGTACAGCCTTGTCGATCCCGGCGTCATTTAGCTTTGGCGCACCCATTTAGAAAAACCCCATGTCCAGTAGCAACTTCTCGTCGGCGTCCACATCGTCATCGACTTCTGCCTCAGATTTCTTTGGCGCTTTTGCGTCTAGATTAACGATCCTCACGGCTTGGGCCAGCCCAGCCTTTGACTGCGAGTTGTCAGGAGGTGGCAATGTGATAAACGTTCCATCAGCAATGGTTGGATCGTTCAGCTTGGTCAGAACAAGGCGCCATCGTTCGAGTTTAGGCTGGTGAAGCTTCAGCCACCTTGATGCGCCTGGCTCACCACGTTCGTAAGCCGCTTCAGCATCCGCGACAGCTTTTTCGTGGAGCTTGAATTGGAACTCGGCCTCGTCGTGATGGCGTTTGTCGCCCTTCACAAACGTGTGCTCTCCACAGCTCACGCAGTCCTTATCCTTGGGGCATGGGGTGAGTGCGTGATCATGACGGCAAATGCCGTAGCGGGTGCGGTGAGTCGCTCCTAGCTCCAGCTTAAGCGCCTGCTCTCGGGTGAGGCCGTGAGCAATTGCAATCGAATTCACTTTGGCTTCCAGATGCCCCTCGACCTGGAGTGGCCGCTGTTTGGCCCCAAGCTTCAGATAGGCCTCAATGAAGGCCTCTTGAGGCAGGTGGTCGTACCATTCGTTCTGTTTTACGTTTTTGCGACCAGACCAAAAAGCAATGAGAGACTCACTGAGGTGCTTGCTTTGGGCGAGGGTATTCAGCAAGTGGCGGAAGTCGTGCGTGGTAATGCTGATAGTGCTCCCGTCGGGGTTCACCTTGTTATTCCGACTGAACGTCGTAACGCCGCCAGGATTGGCTCCTAGCTGATTATTGAACTGATTGGTCGACAACGATGAGGGGACGTACAGCAGCGGCTCAGCGTTTGGCCTGAGGATGTTCTCTGGAAACATGAATAGTGCTTCGTGCCACTTTAGCCCGGTATGCCCATCAAGGATCGGAAAGGCGGCAGGGAGCTTTCCGAGCGCAAACTTTTCCAACGATTTGAACTCGTAGAGTGGTGCACTTCCAGATTTGAGTCCTTCTTCCAATCGCGACTGGTCATGGGTTATCTCGCCCGTCTTTATGAGTCCATAATTCTTTGCCTTGCTGCTATGGATAGCCGTTTCTTTTCCGAGGATTTTTGCTGCCTCAAGTAATGTTATCGGCAGCCCACGAAGGTGCTCTAGGTCAGGCGGAAGGTAGATGTCGTTAGGGTTTTTTGCATACCAGGCTGCGGCGGTGCGTGCTGGAGCTCCAAGTTCAATCAAGTATCTGACGGTCTCTTTCACCACAGCCTCAAACTCATCGGAGGCAGCGAACTTGGTCATCGCCCCTGCGCCTTTTGCTGGAGCCCATGCAATGCCCATAATAGGGCCGTCTTTTGTATCTGCTGAACGGAGACAGTCTACTGGAAGGCTTAAAATTTCAGCTGACCGGCTCGGGGCATACATGGCAAGAGACACAAAAGCAGTTGTCAGCTTATCTGACACGTTGGTGCTGGTGTGATGGATTTCTGCCAGTGCCAGGATCGATTCTAGAGACGGAAGTCTTGCCACAGCTTTATCGGATTCTTTGGTAGCAATCCTGTCGTTTCTGACCGGGGCCTTGTATTGGATCGGGCTTCGCCACTCCAATAGACTTGGTGTAAGTCGTGCGGGGTTAACCACCTCTGTCACGATCCTTTCCAGAACCCTTGCCGTAGTCCAAGAGTCAGTGAACCTAGCTGTCAATAAATCACAGGCCTTATCAAGTACGAAAGGAGTTAGCTGGGTAACGCATGGTCTGAGTTTGGAGTCAATCAGTGCCTGTTCAATGGCTTGGAGCGCGTATAGGTGCCGTTTGAATTCAGCGAGACGCAATCGGCGCATCACCTCACTGAATGTCGCCTTTGCAAAGCACAGGAAGTCCTTTTCAAAAGGAACTTGAACGATTGACCGGCTTCTAGATTCGTCTCGCATTGACTTGAAGTGCGCAACTTTCTTCAGTTTTCCCTGCGCTCTCCCAATGTTAAAAGTAGTGATGTCCCAGCTATTACTTTCCCAATCGATATTAGTAAAAGGAAAGTTTGCTTTGGCGTGCGAAATGAATAGCTCCAGATTCTCTCGGGAACTCAGTGCGTCTCTGCCAACAAAATGTACGATTTCGCCCATTTAAATTACTTCTTCTGATGTGTCGCGGATCGTGATGATTTGTTGAATCGCAGACATTGCACTGTGATTGATCTGGCGGATCCTCGGCTCCGTTTCGACCTCTTGATCCGCTACCAGAGATGACATCAAGGTTTCCCAGGGTGCACTCAGCAAAGGCTCGAAATGGGCGCACCCAGCTAGGCAGGCGACGGGAGCGTTCTGGTGGCATTCGGCGCGGGTTCCACATGCACCAACAGGCATTCCCATCAGCCTCATGAAGTCCGTGATAACGGCGTCAGGATCCCCGGCCCTGGTCGCTTCGTGCAGCCCTGAAATAGGCTTGCCTTGAAATGCCCGTGCGAAGTATCCCATTTCTTTGCCCAGCGCCTCTCGGATAGGCATTTGGAGCTCAGGCATGGATGCCCGGTAGTATTGGATACATGAGGTACTTCGGTGGGTGAGCAAACGCGCCACTTCATAGTCCGAAGCCCCTTGGGCCAGAGCCCTGGTGGCAAGGGTGTACCTAAAGCGATATGGGGTGATTGCGATCTTGGTTCCGAGGCGCTCTGAGTATGTATCCAGCTTTCGAATAACTGAGCTCATACGATGCCCCAGAGCTTGAGAGGAAAGCTCATCGAATAACGGATCGTCAATGCCAGCCAGGTTCGCTGGCGGATGCTTGTCTAGGTAGCTAATCAAACACTCCGCGAGCACCGTAGGTGCTCGACGCAACCAATGTTCTAGAGACGCAGTCATTTCTCCTTTGGCTAATGGAACCTTTAGTGTCACCTCCATACCGCTCTTGCTGTGGATGATGACATCTTTCTTGTTCATCCTATGGGCTTGAGACGGCCTAACGCCTGTTCCAATAAAGAACCAACAAATGGTGTAGTCGGCTTGACTGATTGTCCCGTTTGAATACGCCCGATTGAGCTCATGATGAACGTTGTGGATTTCCTGCTCGGTAAGCGCACCCTTTTCGGGGTCATTGGTAATTAAACCAAAGTAGGCGCCGGTGCTCTTTTCTTCCCACTTATATGGATGTTCAAGAAAGTCGAGAACCGAATCTGACAATCCTGGCAAGCTAAGATCTGAAATACGGCGAAGCAAAGGTATTACAAAGGCCCTATAACTTAATGGGACTTTGTTTAGAGAATTTATTTCTGAGATATCAATATAATCTTTGGAAGCCATTTCTGGCAGTTCGAACCAATTTCTAATGGCATACAGGATCGTTCTATTGTAAGAAAGGCTATGAGTAGATAAGGTCGTTTTAATTGAGGCATATATGCTTTCGTGCAATATGTTGCCGGGCCTTAAACTGTCAAGGCGCATAGGATTCGAGTTGCCGTCGCGGTCATTGATTCGCAGGATTTGGCCCATTTGAATTTCAATTATACGACCGTCCAATAGAACGACTCTGCCATTTTTTGCACTTGGCGATGCTGGTTGATTATTAATGGCGTTGTTTGCGTAGGTCATTTAGAGGAATCTTCTTTCTTTTTATTCAGATCGTTAGCCAAGTCTTCGGCAATTTTGTCCGCTTTTTCACGGATGTGCCTTCGGGCATAACGCTCTTCCATTTTGGACTTTTTCGACCAGCCATTGAGGCGGTTCCTGACCTGTTTTTCTTCTTCTGGCTTCATCCGCTCTTCAGGAGGAAGGCTGTCAATCTTTCTGCTCAGACGATCATTCCAAGTCCGGCGTAATGCATGTGGAGCAATACTTGTGGGCAAGCTGTTTTTGCGGCGGAGCTCTCTGAACGCCAAGTTAATTGCTTCTACAGAAAGGTGATCGCCTTTGCTGGTCGTGAAGAGGTAGCCATGTTTTCGCGCTTTCGCCGGGATTTTCGCCCAGTGGTTCATGACGAATTGATGGAATTCGTATGCTGTCTGCTCGGTTATTGGCAGCGTTCTCGCAATGGTTTTTGATACCCGCACTTTCACGCGGCGGGTAGCATGGTTGATGTCTTCCACCCTGATGTACCGAAGCTCACTGCGTCTGATCGCCGTATCGTTGAAGATTCGGTATATCAGGTGATTTCGGTATTGGTGAAAGTCCGACTGAAAGGGGTTGGTCTCGGATCCCGGCTCGAAGGCGGCATCGATGGCATCCATAAGCTCTTCCAAAAGCCCTTCCGGAGCGTCTCCCTCGTCTGATGGCACAGCCCTTGGCTCTTGAGCTCGCAACGCGGCAATGGCCCTTTCTCGTGCTTTTGAAAGGTCTTTCCTTGGCTTCTCGGATGCCTTTGGGTTAATGCGCTCATGATTGAACTCCAGAAAGTTCGCCACTGTGCGGATTCTGTATCCACCCTCCACTGCGGAAATCAATGTTCTGGGTGCGTTCGGGGCACCCCCGCTGCGTACCTGTTCCAGTCGCACAATTTTACGAGGCCGAGTTTGCAGAGACTCTGCTACCAGTTGGTCTTGCGCGCCCCGATCCATACGAAGGAAGAAAGCTAGATCTTCGCATTGCTCGACCGAGAGGAACGTTTCTGAGCGCAACGCTGCGTCAAGGTCAAGTTTCCAGGTAGTCGCCCACAGGTACGCCATGCCCAGGGTACGGAGCACTTTTTCAATGGTGGTTACGGCGAAGCCCACATCTCGATATCGGAGAGTGGCATACACATTTGGAAGGAAGGGAGGACGACCTTCGTGGTCAACGAGCACTGCCATGGGTAGGTCGTCTGACGCGGTGAAAGATCTGAGGGAATAGCTGACCAAAGTATACGCTTCCGACCTGTGAGCTAGTTTGGCCGGGGAGTATAGGTAGCGGTATACGACAAGTAAACCCTCTAACCCCTTAGTTCCATTGGGGTTAGAGGGATATAACATTCTAGAATGTATACGTTTTAAAACTTATGAACCCTATTGGCAAGCTTCGCAATCCGGCTCGTCGATCGCGCAAGCCTTTGGCACTGGCGCTGGGCCGGCCGGAGCTGCCAGAACCGAATCGTCGCCGTGGTTGCCGCCGCTGGAAACAGCGTTCAGCTTGCCGGTGTTGATGGTCGACTTCTCGGTGCTGGTCGCAGCCAGGGCACGGAGGTAGTAAGTGGTTTTCAGACCACGGTACCAGGCCATGCGGTAGGTCACGTCGAGTTTCTTGCCCGAGGCGCCGGCGATGTACAGGTTCAGCGACTGGGCCTGGTCGATCCACTTCTGACGACGGCTTGCCGCGTCAACGATCCACTTGGTGTCCACTTCGAACGCGGTCGCGTAGAGCTCTTTGAGTTCTTGCGGGATGCGCTCGATCTGCTGAACCGAACCGTCGTAGTACTTCAGGTCGTTGATCATGACCGAGTCCCACAGACCGCGAGCCTTGAGGTCGCGAACCAGGTACGGGTTGATCACGGTGAATTCGCCCGACAGGTTCGATTTCACATACAGGTTCTGGTAGGTCGGTTCGATCGACTGCGATACGCCGGTGATGTTGGCGATGGTTGCGGTCGGTGCGATGGCCATGATGTTGGAGTTACGAATGCCTTTCTGAACACGGGCGCGAACCGGTGCCCAGTCCAGGGTTTCGTTCAGGTCAACGTCGATGTACTTCTGGCCACGTTGCTCGATCAGGATCTGTTGTGAATCCAGTGGCAGGATGCCTTTGGACCACAGCGAACCGTTGAAGGTCTCGTAAGCACCACGCTCGTCGGCCAGGTCGCAGGACGCCTGGATCGCGTAGTAGCTGACCGCTTCCATCGACTTGTCGGCGAACTCGACGGCAGCGTCGGAACCGTAAGGGATGTGCTGCAGGTACAGCGCGTCCTGGAAGCCCATGATGCCCAGACCGACCGGACGGTGGCGGAAGTTGGAGTTCTTCGCTTGCGGCACCGAGTAGTAGTTGATGTCGATCACGTTGTCGAGCATGCGCACGGCGGTGTTCACGGTGCGTTGCAGCTTGGCGGTGTCCAGCTTGCCGTCGACGATGTGGTTCGGCAGGTTGATCGAGCCCAGGTTGCAAACGGCGATCTCGTCCTTGTTGGTGTTCAAGGTGATCTCGGTGCACAGGTTCGAGCTGTGAACCACGCCGACGTGCTGCTGCGGGCTACGCAGGTTGCACGGATCCTTGAAAGTCAGCCATGGGTGGCCGGTTTCGAACAGCATGGAGAGCATTTTGCGCCACAGGTCTTTGGCCTGGATGGTCTTGAACAGCTTGACCTTGCCCGGGTACTCGGTCAGGGCTTCGTAGTACTCGTAGCGCTCTTCGAAGGCTTTGCCGGTCAGGTCGTGCAGGTCCGGAACTTCGGAAGGCGAGAACAGGGTCCACTTGCCGTCATCGAAGACACGCTTCATGAACAGGTCAGGGATCCAGTTGGCGGTGTTCATGTCGTGGGTACGACGACGATCATCACCGGTGTTCTTGCGCAGTTCGATGAACTCTTCGATGTCCATGTGCCAGGTTTCCAGGTAGGCACACACAGCGCCTTTGCGCTTGCCACCCTGGTTAACGGCTACGGCGGTGTCGTTCACTACTTTCAGGAACGGAACCACGCCTTGCGACTTGCCGTTGGTGCCTTTGATGTACGAACCCAGTGCACGCACAGGGGTCCAGTCGTTGCCCAGGCCGCCAGCGAATTTGGACAGCATGGCGTTGTCGTGAATCGCGTGGTAGATGCCCGACAGATCGTCCGGAACGGTGGTCAGGTAGCAGCTCGACAGCTGTGGACGCAGGGTACCGGCGTTGAACAGGGTCGGAGTCGAAGCCATGTAGTCAAAGGACGACAGCAGGTTGTAGAACTCGATCGCACGGTCTTCTTTCTGCTTCTCTTCGATTGCCAGGCCCATGGCCACGCGCATGAAGAAGATCTGCGGCAGTTCGAAACGCACGCCATCCTTGTGGATGAAGTAACGGTCGTACAGGGTCTGCAGGCCCAGGTAGGTGAATTGCTGATCGCGCTCGTGGTTGATCGCCTTGCCCAGTTTTTCCAGGTCGAAGGTGGCCAGCACAGGGTTCAGCAGTTCGAACTCGATACCTTTGGCGATGTAAGCCGGCAGCGCCTTGGCGTACAGGTCGGCCATTTCGTGGTGAGTGGCGCTTTCGGCCACACCCAGGAAGCCCAGACCTTCGGCACGCAGGGTGTCCATCAGCAGGCGGGCGGTGACGAACGAGTAGTTCGGTTCACGTTCAACCAGGGTACGCGCGGTCATCACCAGTGCGGTGTTGACGTCGTTCAGCGCCACGCCGTCGTACAGGTTTTTCAGGGTTTCGCGCTGGATCAGGTCGCCATCGACTTCAGCCAGGCCTTCGCAGGCTTCGGTAACGATGGTGTTCAGGCGGCCCATGTCCAGCGGCGCGAGGCTACCGTCGGCACGGGTGATACGGATCGACGGGTGCGCGTCGACCGCAGCTTCTACCGGCGCATGGGCTGCGCGTTCTTTCGAGCGGCCGTCACGGTAGATCACGTAGTCACGAGCGACTTTCTGCTCGCCGGCACGCATCAGGGCCAGTTCGACCTGGTCCTGGATCTCTTCGATGTGGATGGTGCCGCCCGACGGCATGCGACGCTTGAAGGTCGCGGTGACCTGTTCGGTCAGGCGCGCAACGGTGTCGTGGATTCGCGACGAAGCGGCAGCGGTGCCGCCCTCAACTGCGAGAAACGCTTTGGTGATAGCGACGGTGATCTTGTCATCGGTGTAAGGAACGACAGTGCCATTACGCTTGATCACGCGCAGTTGACCAGGCGCGGTGGCGGCCAGATCCGAATTCGAATCGGCGGCCTGCGGCAAGGTGCCCTGCGGGTTCTCGCGAGTTGTGTCGGTTTGCATGGGGGGTGATCTCCACATTCTCTATGTTTGTTTGGGCACCATCATGGTGCTCACCGTTCTGGTCCGAAGCACTACAACCGACGGGCGTCGGGCATAACAACTTCGGACCAGTAGGAAAAAGGCTAATGACGCCGCATCCTTGCCGAAGTTTTTGGCTGCGAGCCAGGGCTCGAGCCGGATTCCTTCCCGGATGACAGTCATGACTGCAACACCCGTACCGTTCCGGTCGTTTCCAACCTGAAAAACGGCGCCATCCGCAAGTGCGGTTTGGGCTTTGAAAAACTTGCTTGGTTCAACCGGAAACAGGCAATAAAGC
Source organism: Pseudomonas sp. PS01299 (assembly GCF_029960145.1). Taxonomy (NCBI): domain Bacteria; kingdom Pseudomonadati; phylum Pseudomonadota; class Gammaproteobacteria; order Pseudomonadales; family Pseudomonadaceae; genus Pseudomonas; species Pseudomonas sp. PS01299. The sequence goes on from NZ_JASCPO010000156.1 coordinate 13,253, forward strand.
GCTTGAGTTTCAGGTCCGAAATGTGGTTGGGCGTTTGAGCGGAAAACCCTATATGTAGGGTCTCTCCTTGCGCCGTGCTACAAGATAATGCGTTTCGAGGGGGCTTGCAACGTACTAGCTGTGGATAAACCTGTGCGTAAATTGTGTAAGAAACCAGGAATTCCCGTGTAGGCCGCGAACCTGCTGAGCTAGACCGTTTGTCACTGTTTTTCTCTCGGGAAAAACGCTTCAGCGGATTTTTAAGGGCGCGAACCCTATCACAAAAAACCGCCTTGTCCGAACGCATTTGCCGACTTGTGTTCTGGTTGTACGCCGTTTATACAATCGGGCAGTGTTTACCCATTCTTATCCTCCCGAAAGATGACAAAAAGACGGGAGAAATGTGGGAGCGGGCTTGCTCGCGAAAGCGGTGGGTCAGGCAATATCCATGTTGACCGTGCCGCCGTCTTCGCGAGCAAGCC
>NZ_JASCPO010000157.1:0-13600 GCF_029960145.1 Pseudomonas sp. PS01299
GGTGCGCCGGGAACTTGTGCCGGACTGAGCGACCGTCTTCGCGAGCAAGCCCGCTCCCACAGGGGGAACGCATTCCAAATTGTGGGAGCGGGCTTGCTCGCGAAGAGGCCGGCCCAGGCAACTTCTCCCCCTCAGGCATACTCAAACCTTGGCCAAACCAAGGATGCCCAACCATGAAAACCCTCTCCCTGAGCCTGCTCTGCCTCACCGCCCTGGCCTCACAGGCCCACGCCTCCAGCCCCGACGCCTGGGCCGCTTACGATAAAACCGTGCTCGCCAGCTGCACCAAGGCCAGCGGCCTGAAAGACGCCAAACCGGTCGGCAACCCCGCGCAATTCGATGACCGCGTCGGCTACACCGCCGTGCTGTTGCAAGGCCAATACCCGCAAAAACACATGAAAGGTCAGCAAGGCACTGAGCTGTGCCTGTACAGCAAAAAGTCGAAAACCGCGTTCGTCACCGAATGGGACTCGATCCGCCCGACCGCCAAGCCCTGAGGGCTGGCGCACAACTTGCTTCGATCAGCCTCAGCCTGGCGACTTTACGTCGCCGTATCACACTCTGATTGAAGATTGATCGTGCAATGAATACGACATTTTCCTGCGTCGGTTGCGGCAAATGCTGCACCGACCACCATGTGCCCCTGACCCTCGCCGAAGCCCGCATGTGGGCGGCGGATGGCGGTCAGGTGATCGTGCTGGTGGAGGCCTTTCTCGGCAACGGCCTGGGCCTGCCGGCGCAGCAGCGTGAACACGCCGAACGGCGTTCGCTGGTGGTACGCAGCGGCACGACCGAGGCCCACGTGGCCATCACCTTCGCCGCCTACAACGTCGGTCGCTGCCGGAATCTTGACGAAGAAAACCTGTGCCGCATTTACGAACGCCGACCGTTGGTGTGCAGGATTTATCCGGCAGAGATCAATCCGCACATTCCGCTCAACCCGGCGGCCAAGGATTGCCCGCCAGAGTCGTGGCAACAGGGGCCGCTGCTGATTGTCGGCGGGGAGCTGGTCGATCAGGAACTGCTGGAGCTGATCCAGCGCTCGCGCCAGGCTGATCGCGATGACATCCGGATCAAGGATGCAATCTGCGCGGCGCTGGGGATTCGCACTACGGCGCTCAAGGGCGACGGGTTTACCGCGTATTTGCCGCAGATGGACGCTTTTGCGGCTGTGATCGATCAGGTTTCAGCACAGCCGCTGAGTGGAACGTCCAGTGAATGGCTGTTTCATTTGTCCGGGGATGATGTGGCTGGGCAGTTGCTCGCCGCCGGAGCAAAGGTGGTGACGGAGCCGGCGCAGACGTATGCATTCATTTCGCTGCGGGCGGCTTGATCCGGATTTTGTACTGCCTGCAATGGCCCCTTCGGGAGCAAGCCCCCTCCCACAGGGTTTTGAGTTGTACACAGAATAAATGATCAACTCACAAACCTGTGGGAGGGGGCTTGCTCCCGAAGAGGTCGGCCCAGACTACCTCAATCCCGAACCTGCCGCCGCCCCCAGAACTCCCGCGCCAGCAACCGCAAATCCCCCGCCAGCCCCGCCACATCTTCCGAATTGCGCTGACTCTGCCGCCCCTCATCCACCGTCAATTCCGACGCCGTGCGAATGCTGACGATGTTGCGATTGATGTCCTCGCTCACCGCACTCTGCTGCTCCACCGCCGCGGCAATCTGCAGGCTCATCTCGGTGATCTGCTCGACCCGCTCACTGATCCCGTCCAGCGCCCGCGCCGCGCGCTGTGCCTGTTCGACGCTGTTATCCACATGCTCGCTGCTCTGCTGCATCACCAGCACTGCATCGCGCGCGCCATTTTGCAGGCTGCTGATCATCCGCTGGATCTCGTTGGTCGACTGCTGCGTGCGTTGCGCCAACCCGCGCACCTCATCGGCCACCACTGCAAAACCGCGCCCGGCATCACCAGCGCGCGCCGCTTCGATCGCCGCGTTGAGCGCCAGCAGATTGGTCTGCTCGGCAATGCTGCGGATCACCTCCATCACCCCGGAAATCTCGCTGCTGTGGCCTTCGAGCTGATGAATCACCTCGGTCGCCCGCCGCAACTCCTCGGCCAGACGCAACACCGCACTGCGACTCTCGCCGACCAGCAAATGCCCTTCGCGGGTTTCCGTGCCGGCCATGTCCGCCGCTACCGACGCCTGCTGCGCATGGCTGGCAACTTGCGCGACGCTGGCGGCCATCTGATGAATCGCCGCCGCCACCTGATCGGTTTCCGCTTGCTGCGCCAACGAACTGCTGTGGCTGCTTTGCAAATGATCAACCAGTTGCGCCGCATGCCCGGCCAACTGCTGCGATGCATCACCGATGCGCCCGACCACAGCGCCGACCTGCGCTTCGAGCATCTGCAGGGCGAATTCAATCTGGCCGATTTCATCGCGGCGCCCGGTGTAAATGCTCTGACTCAACGGATTGTCCGCGACCTGCCGCGCCCGTTCGCTCAGCCGCTCCAGCGGCCGCAAGATCCAGCGCACGCCCAACGCGCAGAGACTGCTGCCGACAACAAATGCCAGCCCATCGATCCATGCCGACTCCGGACGCAACCAGGCCTCGATCCCCAACACCAGCCCCAGCAACGCACTGGCCAACACCGTGATCCTGCCACGCAGACCTAAAGTGGGCAGCGGCGGCCGTCCCTTCAACTCTCCACGCAACTGCGCGTACACCCGCTCCGCCGCCGCCACCTGCCGTGCATCCGGCCGGGTGCGTACCGACTGATACTCCACCGCCACGCCGCTCTGCGTAACCGGCGTGACATACGCGCTGACCCAATAATGATCGCCATTCTTGCAACGATTCTTCACCAGCCCCATCCACGAGCGTCCGTCCTTCAGCGTCTGCCACATATGCGCAAACGCCTGCGCCGGCATGTCCGGATGGCGCAACAGGTTGTGTGGCGTGCCGAGCAATTCGTCGCGACTGTAGCCGCTGATCCTGATGAAATCGTCGTTGGCGTAAGTGATCGCGCTGGTCAGATCAGTGGTCGAAAGAATGTTCGCGTCCGGCGCCACATCGACGTTACGGCCGGTTACCGGGAGATTGATCTTCATGGAAAGCGCGCTCGTTTTATGGGAAGAGTCGGCAGGGCTGCTGACTCTAAGCGCACCAATTGGTCAAATATTGATCTGGCTCAGGATCTGAGCACTTAGCCATCACTGCGACCGAAAATCGCAGTCGATGGCTGAAGGCGGGATGAAACTCAGCGCTTGCCCATCGAGCGACGGGTGCCCGGCGGCGCCATGCCCGGGGTCTTGGTGTGGCCGTTCTTGGCGCCGTTCTTGTACCACGGCTGATTCGAACCCTTGGCCGCCGCCAGTTCACCCGGTTTGAACGGGAACTTGAAAGCCGCAATCTCGGGTTTGCTCTCGCTGGCGTCAGCCAGTTCAGCCGGGACATCGCTCACAGCGTCGTCAACCGGCGGTTGGGTCGGGGAAGTCATAAAAGCTCCGCAAAGCAAAAAAGTCGGGCCCGAACAGTGAGCCGCGAAGGCGCGCAGTATACCTGCGCGCCCAGACTCGGCACCTGAAGATTTGCAGGGCACGCCGAACGGTTAACAGGTAGGTGATGGTGCAATGTTTCACAAATTGGGAATGATCGGTCCCTTTTTGGGACCGGCTAACAACAATAGCCGGCAGAAATGTGTCGCCCGCACAGACGTCTTCGCGAGCAAGCTCGCTCCCACAGGTGGAGTGCGCTTCTATGTGGGAGTGAGCCTGCTCGCGATGAACGATGACGCGGTGCTCGGACGGATCAAGTGCGTGGATCAACCCGATCCAGCGCCCGGTTCACTGCCAGTTCGGCGAGCATGACGATCTGCTGGATCGCCAAGGCAGTGCTGCGTTGCGGGCCGCCGAGTTCATTGGCGAAATTGCTGGCCATGGCACTGGCAGAGGCCAACGATTCGTAAGCGTGGGCGAGCAGGGTTTCGGTGTCGATGCCTGGGTTGACCAGAAACATGGTGCTTGGCTGTCGCGGCTGGACGGGTTGCGGACTGAGGTAGAAATCGAGCGCACGTTTGATGGCTTCGCGGTTTTGGGCGAGGTCTTCTGCGCGGATGGCTTCGGCGAGCGGGGTTGTGGTTTCTACGGGAGGATCGGGTACGGGTTTCGACATTGAATTGATCTCTAATCATCTGATTAAAGCCATCTCTGTCGTTTCTCACGCGACGAAGAGGTGGCAGCTATGTGCGGAGTGAGAAACCGGTAAGAGATCAACCCGGCCGAACCGAAGTCCGCCCGCACACAGCCGCCATAGAAGATCGTCGGCAGCAAATAAGCTGACGGCGATTATGGTGCGGCTGGCGCTTGATTAAAACCTCTCAGCGGGTTCTCACACCCGATCACCGATTTGCGGTGACAACCAAAGCCTAAAGACCGCACTTCCGACGGACAACCTGAAAACCTTGTGGGAAGGTTCTGGTTATTTGGCACAGAATTAAACAGCCTCAGACCATGGGGCGGATGGACTGGCCTCATCGCCAGCAGGCTGGCTCCCCACAGTTGAATTGAGTGCATTCAGTTGAGTATTGGTCGGCTATCAGGCCGCCTTCGCGAGCAAGCCCGCTCCCACAGTGGGATTGGGTGAGTCAGTTGGAGATTGGTCGGCTATCAGGCCGCCATCGCTGGCAAGCCAGCTCCCACGAAAGAGCAAAAGCAAGATCAAAAGATCGCAGCCTCCGGCAGCTCCTACAGGGAAGACAAGTACAACCCGCACGCGGCGCATGCCGCCCCACTCCAGGATGAGCGCAAGCTCGGCTGCAGCTCTTGATCTTGATCTTGATCCACGGGCGACGTCGGAAGGCTGAGTGGAGGGATTGATCCGGGGGTGGGAGCGCAGCGACCGTTTGGCGAAGCCAAACACAGCGAGAGGAGGTGCAGCGAAGCAAACCGTAGGCGCTGCGCCCGGATCGATCCCGGAGCGAAGGGACCCCGAGCCCCAGCGAGCGGGCCGAACGCAGGAGCAAGCGTTTTTGGTTACTTTTTAGGCGTTTGTAAAAAGTGACCCGCCGTAAGGGCGGAACCGTAATCAGCCACACCCGCAGAAACGGATATACACCCCGGCGAAACTGACAGCGCTGACAGCTAGCCGTCACCCTACTGACCTGCAGACAGGTTTATAAAGACAACAACCCTGCCCAAACTCCGTCCGGCGCCCACCCCGCATGCGAATCCAAAAGAACAAAGCCCTGCTCGCCACCCTGTTGATCGTCCTCGCAGGCGCAGGTCTGTGGTACACCCTGAAACCCGCCCCGACCAAACTGGCCACCCCAACCGCCATCCCGGTCCGCGTCGTCACCGTCAGCGAAAAAGACGTCCCCCGCTACACCAGCGGCATCGGCTCCGTACTCTCATTACACAGCGTCGTAGTGCGCCCACAAGTCGACGGCATCCTCACCAAAATCCTCGTCAAGGAAGGCCAACTCGTCAAAGCAGGCGACCTGCTCGCCACCATCGACGACCGCTCGATCCGCGCCAGCCTCGACCAGGCCCGCGCACAACTGGGCGAAAGCCAGGCGCAATTGCAGGTCGCCCTGGTCAACCTCAAGCGCTACAAACTGCTCAGCGTCGACGACGGCGTCTCCAAACAGACCTACGACCAGCAACAGGCACTGGTCAACCAACTCAAAGCCACCGCCCAAGGCAACCAGGCCTCGATCGACGCGGCGCAGGTACAACTTTCTTACACGCAGATCCGCTCCCCGGTCACCGGCCGCGTCGGTATTCGTACAGTCGATGAAGGCAACTTCCTGCGCATGACCGACACCGCCGGCCTGTTCACCGTGACCCAGATCGATCCGATCGCCGTGGAATTCTCGCTGCCGCAACAAATGCTGCCGACCCTGCAAGGCCTGATCAACGATCCGCAGCACGCACAGGTCAAGGCCTACATCGGCGCTGATACCGACGGCGAAACCGGCAACCTGCTCGGCGAAGGTCACCTGACCCTGATCGACAACCAGATCAACGCCAACACCGGCACCATCCGCGCCAAGGCCGAATTCGACAATGCCAGCCAGAAGCTCTGGCCGGGCCTGCTGGTGACGGTAAAAATTCAGACGGCACTGGATAAGAATGCGCTGGTGGTGCCGCCCACTGTCGTACAGCGCGGTCTCGATCAACACTTCGTTTACCGGGTGAGTGGCGACAAAGTCGAAGCCGTACAAGTGCAGATGGTCTATCAGGGCAGCGGCCAGGACATCATCAAAGGCGTGAAGGCCGGTGACGTACTGGTGACCGACGGCCAGTCGCGGCTCAAACCCGGCTCGACCGTGCAGGTCATGAGCGAGCCGCCACAGGTGGTGCAAGCGGAGCCGAAACCATGAAGGCGCACAAAGGCGTCTCCATCTGGTGCATCAATCACCCGGTCGCGACGATTCTGCTGACCATCGCATTGGTGCTGGTCGGCGTGATTGCCTTCCCGCGCCTGCCGATCGCCCCACTGCCGGAAGCGGAATTTCCGACAATTCAGGTCTCGGCGCAGTTGCCCGGCGCCAGCCCCGACACCATGGCCTCGTCCGTGGCCACGCCGCTGGAGGTGCAATTCAGCGCCATCCCCGGCATGACCCAGATGACCTCCAGCAGTGCGCTCGGCTCCAGCCTGCTGACCCTGCAATTCACTCTCGACAAGAGCATCGACACCGCCGCTCAGGAAGTCCAGGCCGCGATCAACACCGCCGCCGGCAAGCTGCCCAAGGACATGCCGACCCTGCCGACCTGGAAGAAGGTCAACCCGGCCGACAGCCCGGTGCTGATCTTAAGCGTCAGCTCGACGCAAATGCCCGGCACCGAACTCAGCGACCTGGTGGAAACCCTGCTCTCGCGCCAGATCAGTCAGATCGACGGTGTAGGCCAGATCAACATCACCGGTCAGCAACGTCCGGCGATTCGCGTGCAAGCCTCGGCCGACAAACTGGCGGCCATCGGCCTGACCCTGGCCGACATTCGTCTGGCGATCCAGCAGACCAGTCTCAACCTTGCCAAAGGCGCGTTGTACGGCGAATCGAGCATCTCGACGCTGTCGACCAACGACCAGTTGTTCAAACCCGAGGACTACAGCCAACTCATCGTTTCCTACAAGGACGGCGCCCCGGTTCACCTGCGGGATGTCGCCAAAGTCGTCAACGGTTCGGAAGATGCCTACGTGCAAGCCTGGGCCGGTGATCAACCCGGGGTGAACCTGGTGATCTCGCGCCAGCCCGGCGCGAACATCGTCGAAACCGTCGACCGCATTCAAGCCGCCCTGCCCGGCCTCGAAGCCATGCTCCCGGCCTCGGTGCAGGTGAAAACCCTGATCGACCGCACCCAGACCATCCGCGCCTCGCTGCATGAAGTCGAGATCACCCTGTTGATCGCGATCCTGCTGGTGGTGGCGGTGATGGCGCTGTTCCTGCGGCAGTTGTCGGCGACCATGATCGTCTCGGCGGTGCTCGGTGTATCGCTGACCGCCAGTTTCGCCCTGATGTACCTGTTGGGCTTCAGCCTGAACAACTTGACGCTGGTGGCGATCGTCGTCGCGGTCGGGTTTGTCGTGGACGATGCGATTGTGGTGGTGGAGAACATCCACCGGCATCTGGAGGCCGGCGACAGCATGCGCGAAGCGGCGGTCAAAGGTGCCGGCGAGATCGGCTTCACCGTGGTGTCGATCAGTTTCTCGCTGGTGGCAGCGTTTATTCCGCTGCTATTCATGGGCGGTGTGGTCGGGCGGTTGTTCAAGGAATTCGCCCTGACCGCGACCTCGACCATTCTGATTTCGGTGGTGGTGTCGCTGACCCTCGCGCCGACGCTGGCAGCGCTGTTCATGCGCAAACCGGTGCACCACGCCCACGACAAACCGGGCTTCAGCGAACGCTTGCTGGCCTGGTACGAAAAAGGTCTGCGTCGCGCCCTCGCCCACCAGAAGTTGATGATTGGCGTATTCGGCCTGTCGCTGGGACTGGCGATTGCCGGTTACATCTTTATCCCCAAGGGATTCTTCCCGGTTCAGGACACCGGATTCGTCCTCGGCACTACCGAAGCCGCTGCGGATATTTCCTACGGCGACATGGTGAAAAAACACTTGGCCATGGCCGAAATCGTCGCCGCCGATCCGGCCGTTCAGGCGTTCTCGCACTCGGTCGGTGTGTCCGGCAGCAACCAGACCATCGCCAACGGCCGCTTCTGGATTGCCCTGAAAAAACGCGGCGACCGCGATGTCTCGGCCAGCCAGTTCATCGACCGCATTCGTCCGCAACTGATGAAAGTCCCGGGCATCGTCCTGTACCTGCGCGCCGGCCAGGACATCAACCTCAGCTCCGGCCCGAGTCGCGCGCAGTACCAATACGTGCTCAAGAGCAACGACGGCGCGACCCTCGCCACCTGGACCCAGCGCCTGACCGAAAAGCTGCGCAGCATCCCGGCGTTCCGCGACATTTCCAACGATCTGCAACTGGGCGGCAGCATCACCCACATCAGCATCGACCGCACCGCCGCCGCGCGTTTCGGCCTGACCGCCAGCGATGTCGACGAAGCGCTGTACGACGCCTTCGGGCAGCGCCAGATCAACGAGTTCCAGACCCAGGTCAACCAGTACAACGTGATTCTGGAACTGGACACCAAGCAACGCGGCAAAGCCGAAAGCCTCAACTATTTCTATCTGCGCTCGCCGCTGAGTGGCGAGATGGTGCCGCTGTCGGCGCTGGCCAAATTCGATGCGCCGACCATCGGCCCGCTGTCGATTGCCCATGACGGCATGTTCCCCGCCGCCAACCTGTCGTTCAACCTGGCGCCCGGCGTGGCGTTGGGCGACGCGGTGATCCTGCTCAATCAGGCCAAGGCCGAGATCGGCATGCCGACCGCGATCAGCGGAAATTTCCAGGGCGCGGCGCAGGCGTTCCAGAGTTCGCTGGCCAGTCAGCCGTGGCTGATTCTCGCGGCGCTGGTGGCGGTGTACATCATTCTCGGCGTGCTCTATGAGAGCTTCGTACATCCGCTGACAATCATCTCGACGCTGCCGGCGGCCGGTCTCGGGGCGGTGATCATGCTGTGGATCTGCGGTCAGGACTTTTCGATCATGGCGTTGATCGGGCTGGTGTTGCTGATCGGCATCGTCAAAAAGAACGGCATTCTGATGATCGACTTTGCCCTGGAAGCCCAGCGCAATCGCGGACTGGCGCCGCAGGAGGCGATTTTCGAAGCGTGCCTGACGCGGTTCCGGCCGATCATCATGACCACCCTCGCCGCCCTGCTCGGCGCGTTGCCGCTGATGCTCGGTTACGGCACCGGCGCGGAACTGCGCCAGCCGCTGGGGATCGCGGTGGTGGGCGGCTTGCTGGTCAGCCAGATGCTGACGCTGTTTACCACGCCGGTCATATACTTGTGGCTTGAGCGGCTTTTCCACAGGCCCAAACCAATGCCCACGACGGCACTGGCGACCACAGACTGAGGCAGGGTCATGCGCGTTCTGATTATCGAAGACGAGGAAAAAACCGCGGACTATCTGCACCGCGGTCTGACGGAACAGGGTTACACCGTAGACTTGGCCCGCGACGGCGTCGAAGGCCTGCACCTGGCGCTGGAGAGCGACTATGCGGTGATCGTCCTCGACGTCATGCTGCCGGGCCTGGATGGCTTCGGCGTGCTGCGCGCATTGCGTGCACGCAAGCAGACCCCGGTGATCATGCTCACCGCCCGCGAGCGCGTCGAAGACCGGATCAAGGGCCTGCGTGACGGCGCCGACGATTACCTCGGCAAACCGTTTTCCTTCCTCGAACTGGTGGCCCGCCTGCAAGCGCTGACCCGGCGCAGCGGTGGCCATGAACCGGTGCAAGTGAGCATCGCCGACCTGTGGATCGATCTGATCAGCCGCAAGGCTACCCGCGCCGGCACCCGCCTGGACCTGACGGCGAAAGAGTTCTCGCTGCTCAGTGTTCTGGCGCGCCGGCAAGGTGAAATCCTCTCGAAAACCGCGATTGCCGAGATGGTCTGGGACATCAATTTCGACAGCGACGCGAACGTCGTCGAAGTCGCGATCAAGCGTCTGCGCGCCAAGCTCGACGGGCCGTTCGACGAGAAACTGCTGCACACCATTCGTGGCATGGGTTACGTGCTGGAGAGCCGTGGTGTCCAGTAATTCGATTGCCCTGCGTTTGAGCGGGATGTTTACGCTGGTGGCGCTGCTGGTGTTTCTGTTGATTGGCGGCGCGCTGTATCAGCAGGTCGACAAAGGCCTGGGTCTGCTGCCGGAAGCCGAGCTGGATGCGCGTTACAGCGTGCTGGAGTCGGCGCTCAATCGTTATGGCACGCCTGAGCATTGGGTGAAGATCAACGCCAAGCTCAAGCTGCTCGGCGAGGAAGACAAGCGCATTCGTTTCTGGGTGGTCAGCGGTGATCCCGGTTACGAGTACGGCGCGCCGGACGCGCAAATCCGCGCCTTCGCCAAAGGGCCGCTGGGCATGCATGACCTGCAGTTGCCCGAGCATCCTTATCCGCTGAAAGTGCTGCTGACCGAGTTACCCGCCAAGGACCAGCGCCCGCCGCTGCGCTTCATGATCGGCATCGATACCGAGACTTTCCACGAGACTCAGCACAACCTGCTGATCGCCTTGGTCAGCCTGGCCATTGTCGGCGTGCTGCTGGCCTCGGCGCTGGGTTACTGGGTGGCGCGGATCGGTCTCAAGCCGCTGATCAAACTGTCCCACGAAGCCCAGCGCCTGGCACCGCCACTGCGGGCCGGACGCCTGCGCATGTCACCGTTGCCACCGGAGCTGGAGCAGTTTGTCGACTCGTTCAACTCAACCCTGGAGCGGGTCGAACAGGCCTATTCACGCCTGGAATCGTTCAACGCCGACGTCGCCCATGAACTGCGCTCGCCACTGACCAACCTGATAGGCCAGACCCAGGTCGCGCTGACCCGCGGGCGCTCCGCCGAGCATTACTTCGAAGTGCTGCAATCGAACCTCGAAGAGCTGGAACGCCTGCGTTCGATCATCAACGACATGCTGTTTCTGGCCAGCGCCGACCAGGGCAGCAAGGCCACCAAACTGACCGAGACTTCTTTGGCCGATGAAGTCGCGACCACGCTCGAGTACCTGGATTTCATCCTCGAAGACGCGCAAGTGCAGGTGCACGTCAGTGGCGATGCGCAGGTGCGGATCGAGATCGCGCATCTGCGCCGGGCACTGATCAATCTGCTGAGCAACGCCGTGCAGCACACCGAGCCGGGCCAGGTGATCGAGGTGCACATCGAAGTTGAAGAGCATCAGGTCAGCATCGGCGTGGCCAACCCCGGATCGCCGATTGCCAGCGAGCACTTGCCGCGCTTGTTCGAGCGCTTCTATCGGGTCGATGCCTCGCGCAGCAACAGCGGCAACAACCATGGGCTGGGGCTGGCGATCGTCAAGGCGATTGCACTGATGCACGGTGGCGATGTGTTTGTGCGCAGTGATCGGGGGATGAATACCTTCGGGATTTATTTGCCTGTTTAGAAGCCCCTCACCCTAACCCTCTCCCGGAGGGAGAGGGGACTGACCGAGCCGTTCTCTGGAGTTGCATCGACCTGAAATATCCAGTCGAACTCAAGTTTTGAAAAGCCCCCGATCTGCTCCCTTTCCCCCTCGCCCCCTTGGGGGAGAGGGCTGGGGTGAGGGGGTGACTTTTGCTTGTGCTGTAACAGTCATTTATGAAAATCACACTGTTTCTCGGCGCCCGGCAACCTTATCTTTGCCCGCACCAAACAGCACTTGCCAAGCAAGAAGGTTTTCAAGATGTCCAACAGTATGGGTATTGCCAGCGCTTTCGTTTTGTCCTCATTGATCCTGTCGCCGATGGCGATGGCTGAAGAATCGCAAGCGTTCGTAGCGCAGAATGCCGCTCGCGCTCACGCCTTCGAACAGTATCAGGCAGAAGTGATGGCCAAGTCGCAGGACGCCTCGCAAGCCCCTCAAGCCGCCACTTCCCAGGCTCAAGCGGCCGAGAAAGACAGCTGAGTCGCGCACCGCGAAACATTTCCCTCGACGCGGTTGTTTGGCTCTTCCCGTTCAACCGTCGTCCTTCCAGGCCGCTGCCTTTCAGCGGCCTTTTTTCGTTGTGGTCTGAAAGCCGTTTGGTTCGTCTGTAAAAAACAAGAAACATCCCGCACCTCAAGACATTGAAGTGTCAGTTGACCCAAGGAGCTCCGTCGCAAGTGCGTTACCCAGTCAGTTTCACCTCGCTGTTCATTGCAATTGCCGCAACGATTGCCCCCGCCGCTCACGCCGACGAAGCCGCCAAACAAGGCTTCATCGAAGGCTCGAGCCTCAACCTCAACGCCCGCAACTACTACATGAATCGCAACCGTCTGCAGCAGACGGACGACAACATCGAGTGGGGCCAGGGTTTTCTCGGGATCTTCCAGTCGGGTTACACCGAAGGCACGGTCGGCTTCGGCATCGACGCCCACGCCATGCTCGGGCTGAAGCTCGACGGCGGTGGCGGTACCGATGGTTCGAGCATCCTGCCGATCAGCGATGGCAACGGCAAAGCGCCGGGCTCGTTCTCGACTGCGGGCGGCACGTTGAAGATGCGCGCGTTCGATACCGAGCTGAAGGCCGGTGACCTGTTCCTCACCAACCCGGTGATTGCCGGCGGTGATTCGCGCATGCTGCCGCAGACCTTTCGTGGCGTGAGCCTGACCAACCACAGCTTCGACGGCTGGATGTTCGAAGGTGGCCAGGCCAGTTTTACCAAGCCGTACAATCAGAGCGGTCGCCAGCGCATCGGCACGTCCTACGGCAAACTCGCCGAGGGCGACGAAAGCCGTCACCTGAACTGGGCCGGCGTGTCCTGGAGCGGCGTCGAAGGGCTTACCAGCAATCTGTACGCCGCCGAGCTGAAGGACATCTGGAACCAGTACTACTACGACCTGGATTACACCTGGCAGTTGACCGATCTGGTCAGCCTCAACCCGGGCCTGCACTTCTATCACACGCAGGACACCGGCGACGCGCTGCTGGGTAACATCGACAACAACACTTACAGCCTGCATTTCACCGTCGGCATCGGCAACCACAGCGTCACCGCTGCGTACCAGCGCGTGAACGGCAACACGCCGTTCGACTACATCAGCCAGGGCGACAGCGTTTACCTCGACAACTCGCAACAGTATTCGGACTTCAACGGCCCGAACGAGCGCTCGTGGAAGCTCAAGTACGCCTATGACTTCGCCGGTCTCGGTGTGCCGGGCCTGACTTCGGCAGTTTCCTATTCGCGCGGCACCGTGGACCTGACCAAGGTCGATCCGGGCAGCAAAGGCTATGCCTCGTGGTACAGCGCTGACGGTCGCAACGCCAAGCACTGGGAACGCGACCTTGATCTGAAATACGTGGTGCAGAGCGGTCAGGCGAAAGACCTCGCGGTACGCCTGCAATGGGCGACCAACCGGGGTGGCAACGGTTACGGCGCGATTGATACCGATACCGATGAATACCGGGTGATTGTCGACTACCCGATCAACGTCTTCTAAGATCCCCCCTGCACCACGGTCTTGAATTGAGAGATGTACCCTGTGGGAGCGGGCTTGCTCGCGAATGCGCTGCATCAGTCGACATCAATGTTGAATGACACGGCGCATTCG
>NZ_JASCPO010000158.1:0-13511 GCF_029960145.1 Pseudomonas sp. PS01299
GGGGCGCGAAGCGGCCCCCAGTATTCGTTCAGCATCAATAGTGCATTCAGGTTTTATGACTGCTTCGCAGCCAAGCGGGAGCAAGCTCCCTCGCCACAGAGGGGGTCAAGCTTGAGCATCAGCCTCGGCAATCTGCGTCCACAACGCCGGCCCGCCCGCCGACTTGGCAATGATCTCCAGCCGCGCCATATGCGCCGCCAGTTCCTCTTCCGTCGCCCGAATGATCCGCGCAGGCTGACGACTCGCCGGCAGACGACGGATTTCGGTGGCGGAGTTGTCCGCGCCCTCGCCCGTGCCATTGCCGTCGGAAGCGTTGCCGGCCAGCGACAGACTGGTCTGGCCACCGGTCATGGTCAGGTAGACGTCGGCGAGAATCTCCGAGTCGAGCAAGGCGCCGTGCAGTTCACGGCCAGAGTTGTCGACACCATAACGTTTGCACAAGGCGTCGAGGCTGTTGCGCTGCCCCGGGTGACGTTCCCGGGCCATCATCAGGGTGTCGAGGATGGTGCAGTGCTGCGTGATGTCAGCGCGATCGTGCTGACCCATCAAGGCAAATTCGTTGTTGATGAAGCCAACGTCGAACGCCGCGTTATGGATGATCAGTTGCGCGCCGTTGATGAACTCGAAGAACTCGTCGGCGACTTCGGCGAAACGCGGTTTGCCGACGAGGAATTCGTTGGTGATGCCGTGAACGCCGATCGCGCCTTCGTCACTCTCGCGATCCGGTTGCAGGTAAACGTGAAAGTGCCGGCCCGTCAGGCGCCGACCGATCAGTTCGACACAGCCGATTTCAATGATCCGGTGACCATCGGTCACCGGCATGCCGGTGGTTTCGGTATCGAGTACAACGGATCTGGTGGCCATCAGTGTTCAATTCTCAACGGGGTCAATCGTGCAAAAGCGGCGATGTTAACACGCTCGGTGGGGGTGTTTCAGGTAGACCGAGTCGCTCCATTCGCGAGCAAGCCCGCTCCCACAATTGATCTGCGGGGGACACAGTGCTGATGTACGCAGGAGATCCAGTGTGGGAGCGGGCTTGCTCGCGAAGGCCACGACTCGGTGCAACGGAGGGAATCAGCTCTGCTTGTACCCGCGAACTTCATCCACCCCACGGTTGGCCAATTGGTCCGCCCGTTCGTTACCGTGATGACCAATGTGCCCGCGCACCCACTTCCAGGTGACCTTGTGCCGGTTGACCTGCTCGTCCAGCTCTTTCCACAGATCAGCGTTTTTCACCGGCTCTTTCGCCGCCGTCTTCCAGCCGCGCTTTTTCCAGTTGGCCATCCACTCGTTGATGCCCTTCATCACGTATTGCGAGTCGGTCACCAGCAGCACTTCGCACGGCCGTTTCAAGGCTTCGAGGCCACGGATGGCGCCGAGCAGTTCCATGCGGTTGTTGGTGGTATTGGCTTCGCCGCCCCACAGTTCCTTTTCGACGCCCTTGCACACCAGCAAGGCGCCCCAGCCGCCCGGGCCGGGGTTGCCCTTGCAGGCACCGTCGGTGAACAGTTCTACGCTATCGACGCTTTCGCTCATGCCACTCTATCCAGAAAAATGCCTGGCCCCGTCAATCGCGGATCGACGATGGCCGCGGCCGGAACAAGTCCGGCCACTATAAAAAGAAGGTTTACGGTTCGATACGACGGCGGTTGACCTTGGCCATCGGCAGCGGAATCAGCTTGCCCATCGGCTCGCGACGCTCCTGACGCACCGGACGCAGGCCGACCACGATCTTGCGCGCGACCAATAAATAGAAGCCACCGCCCGACAGTTGCCAGTCGCCGGCCTTGCGTTCCCAGCCGGCCAGTCGGGCCTGCCACTTGGGCGACGCGAGCGGCGGACGATAGCACCCGAAGCGGCGTTTCTCCAGCGCAAAGCCCAGCAGATTGAGCCAGTCGGCGACCCGCGACGGCGAGATGCAGCGTGCCTGACGCAAGGCGTCGTGGGCGAATACATGGCGCAAGCCCCAGCTGCTCCAGGGGTTGATGCCAATGATCAGCAGATGCCCGCCGGGGCGCACGCTGCTTGCCGCTTCGCGCAGCAAACCGTGGGGCGACAGACAGAAATCCAGACCGTGCTGCAACACCACGACGTCGGCGGCGTGCTCGCTCAACGGCCAGGCCTGTTCCTCGCAGACGATCTCGACACCTGGCAAAGGCGCGCCGAGCCGCACGTTGCGCTGCACCTGCGGCGCCGACGGCGGGGTCTGGGCCGACGGCCCGTAATGCACCAGGTAGCCGCCGAAGAACCGCCCCAACTCGTCTTCGAGCATGCGCCGTTCTTCATCCAGCAGAAATTGCCCGAGCGGGCCGGCCAGCCATTCACGGGCCGCGCCGATCAACGCCAGCCAGTCGGGATCGGCCTGAGCGAACGCTTTATCGGTCATGTCATTCTCCAACGCCGCTAGAAGCTCTAAGATGCGCCAATGTTTTCCGCTTGGCGAATTCCGACGATGATACAGATCAGTGCCCTGCCCGCGTTCACCGACAACTACATCTGGTTGTTACAGGATCACCGCACCCAGCGCTGCGCCGTGGTCGACCCGGGCGATGCCGCGCCGGTGCAGGCCTGGCTGGCCGCGCACCCGGGCTGGGTGTTGAGCGACATTCTGATCACCCATCACCATCACGATCACGTCGGCGGCGTCGAACGCCTGAAAGCGGCAAGCGGCGCCAAAGTCTACGGCCCGGCCAGCGAAAACATCCCGGGGCGCGACGTGGCGCTCAAGGACAACGACAAGGTCAACGTGCTCGGCTGGGACTTCGATGTCTATGCGGTGCCCGGTCACACCCTCGGCCACATTGCCTATTACCACCACGGCCTGCTGTTTTGCGGCGACACCCTGTTCGCCGCCGGTTGCGGACGCCTGTTCGAAGGCACGCCGGAGCAGATGCACCACTCGCTCGGCCGTCTCGCCGCTTTGCCCGAGGATACGCTGGTGTATTGCACCCATGAATACACCCTGAGCAATCTGAAATTTGCCGCGGCCGTCGAACCGAGTAACCCGGACATTGCCGCCCGTCTGGAAAAAGTCACCCAACAACGGGAAAAAGGCGTGATGACGCTGCCCTCGACCCTGGCCCTGGAAAAGCTCACAAATCCGTTTTTGCGTACCGCTGAAACATTAGTTACACAAAAAGTGGACGAACGGGCAGGCGCTCAAAACCGGGCGCCGAGTGAGGTTTTTGCGGCTCTGCGGGCATGGAAAGATAAGTTCTAAGTGACTCACCAGCTGGTACAAAAATTCTGAATGGTTGACCGCAGGGGGTGCGCTTTCTAGAATCGCCCGACATTTTTGCCCGGAACTTACTTCCAGCCAATGTCGTCATCCATACGTAAGTCCGTCAATTCAGACACGCTGACCCGCCTGGCGCAAGCCATCGCGGTGGCTGTGTCCGCCACGTTGGCGGGCTGTTCCAGCCATGCTCCGCAGCCTGAAGCGAGCCATACGCCGAACATTGCTGCGCGAGCCAAGCAGAAACCGATCTGGCTCAGCGAAAAGCCCAGCCCGCAGGTGCCTCAGGACATCTGGGAGCGCATGCGCGGTGGTTTCCAGCTGCAGGACGGCCTGGGCGTCAACCCGCGCATCGAGCAGCAGCGCCTGTGGTTTGCCAGCAACCCGTCCTTTCTGGAGAACGCCGGTGAACGCGGCAGTCTCTACATTCATTACATCGTCGAGCGTCTCGAAGAGCGCAACATGCCGCTGGAGCTGGCCCTGCTGCCAGTGATCGAGAGCGCCTACAACCCGATGGCCTATTCCCGGGCCGACGCTTCGGGCTTGTGGCAATTCATTCCGTCCACCGGTCGTTACTACAACCTGCGCCAGACCCGCTTCTATGATGGCCGTCGCGATATCACCGCCTCGACCACCGCCGCGATGGACTACCTGACTCGTCTGCACGACATGTTCAACGGTGACTGGCTGCTGGCCCTGGCGGCCTATAACGCCGGTGAAGGCACGGTGAGCCGCGCCATCGAGCGTAACGAGAAGCTCGGTCTGCCAACCGACTACTGGAACCTGTCGTCGTTGCCGGCGGAAACCCAGGCCTACGTGCCGAAGCTGCTGGCCCTGTCGCAAGTGGTGCTGGCCCCGGAAGCCTACGGGGTGAACCTCAACCCGATCGCCAACGAACCGTATTTCCAGGTCGTCGAAATCAACCAGCGCATGGACCTGTCCAAGGTTGCGGCGGTGGCCAACATCGACGAAGACGAGCTGTTCCAGCTCAACCCGGCCTTCAAGCAGCGCACCACCATCGACGGCCCGCAGCATCTGCTGGTGCCGACGTCGAAGGCGCAACTGCTGACCGCCAGCCTGCAGACCATGCGGCCTGAAGAGCTGATCAGCCCGCGCTCGCTGAAGCCGGTGTTCGACGGGGCCGACCCAAGTGAAGTGGCGAAGCTGAAGCGCGCCTATCGGGTCAAGCGCGGTGACAACCTCGGTTCCATTGCCAAGGCCAACAAGGTCGAAGTCAAGGACCTGCAGCGCTGGAACAAGCTGACCGGTAAGAACCTCAAGGTCGGCCAGACTCTGGTGATGCAGGACAACACCAAGCGCACCCCGGCGCGCAGCGGTGGCCGGGTCAACACGGTGATCGCCGCCAACAGCAAGAGCAAAGGCAAGGCAGACAACCAGCAGCAGACCCAGTACAAGGTCAAACGTGGCGACACCCTGTACGTGGTGGCCAAGCGTTTCAACGTCGAGATGCAGCATCTCAAGCGCTGGAACCCGGGTGCCGGCAAGGCCCTCAAGCCCGGGCAGATGCTCACGGTTTACCAGCCGCACTGACAGAAGAGCCCCTGAACTTTCAGGGGCTTTTTTTCGCCTGGCGCCTGGCTTGATTTTGTTTGCGCCCTCAAAATCCCCCCCCCTCACCCCAACCCTCTCCCCCAAGGGGGCGAGGGGGAAAGGGGGAAAGGGGGAAAGGGGGAAAGGGAGCAGATTGGGGGGTTTTTCAAACCTGGGTTCAACTCGATATTTCAGGTCGGCGTACTTCTCATAAACACCTCGGTCAGTCCCCTCTCCCTCCGGGAGAGGGTTAGGGTGAGGGGCTCTTGGCCTTGCCGATTAACCCCACATTAACCTCTGTCTTTTTCCTGTCCAGACAAGCTGTTACTGTACGGCCCACTAAGCCCAAGCCGCCTGGATCGGATCTGACTTGAAGCGTCCCCTCCTCCTGCTCCTGATCAGCCTGGCCTTGAGCTCACCCGCAAGCGCGACGATTACCGAAAGTCACGGTTATGCGCAGTTCGGCACGCTCAAGTACCCGGCCAGATTTACCCACTTCGACTGGGTCAACCCGCAAGCGCCCAAGGGCGGTACGTTGCGGGTGATGGCGTTCGGCACCTTCGATACGGTCAACCCATACACGTTCAAGGGCACCAGCCCGGTTACCACACCGAATTTCCTGCAGTACGGCATCAATGAGCTGAACGAACCGCTGATGGTCGGCACCGGCCAGTATTCGCCGTCCGGCGACGAGCCAGCATCGAGCTATGGCCTGATCGCGCAATCGGTGGAGTACAGCGAAGATCGCAGCTGGGTGGTGTTCAATCTGCGCCCGGAAGCGCGCTTTCACGACGGCACCCAGATCACCGCCTACGACGTGGCCTTCTCCTACCGAACACTGCTCAAGGACGGCCACCCGCTGTACCGCACCGCCCTGCAGGAAGTCTCGCGGGTCGACATCCTCAACCCGCAGCGCATTCGTTTCGTGATGAAACGCTCGGGCAATCCGTTACTGATTCTGCGCCTCGGCGAGTTGCCGGTGCTGCCGCAGCATTACTGGAAGGATCGCGACTTCAAGGCCACCACCTTCGAGCCACCGCTGGGCAGTGGCCCGTACCGCATCACCTCGGTGACGCCGGGGCGGCAGCTGATTTTCGAGCGGGTCAAGGATTACTGGGGCAAGGACCTGCCGGTCAATCGCGGCAAGTACAACTTCGATCGCATGGAAGTCGAGTTCTACCGCGACAGCGACGTGGCCTTCGAAGCGTTCAAGGCCGGCGAATTCGACATCTACATCGAGCATCAGGCGAAGAACTGGGCCAACGGCTACAACTTCCCGGCGGTGCGCCGTGGCGACGTGATCAAGGCGCAGATTCCGCACCAGATCCCGACCCAGAGCCAGGGCCTGTTCATGAACACCCGGCGCGCAACCTTCAGCGACGTCAAGGTGCGCGAAGCGCTGGGCCTGATGTTCGACTTCGAATGGACCAACCGCGCGCTGTTCAGCGATGCCTACCAACGCACCACCAGCTACTATCCCAACAGCGAATTCAGCGCCAGCGGCCTGCCGGTCGGGCATGAATGGCTGATGCTCAAGCCGTACAAGGAGCAACTACCGGCCAAGCTGTTCACCGAGCCGTTCACCCTGCCGCAAACCGATGGCCGTGGCATCCCGCGAGAGACCATGCGCAAGGCCCTGGCGCTGCTCGCCGAGGCCGGCTGGAAACTCAACGGCCAGCGTCTGCAAAACACCGCAGGGCAACCGCTGAGCTTCGAACTGCTGCTGGTCAATCCGAACCTTGAGCGGATCCTCCAGCCCTATATCGAAAACCTCAACAGCATCGGCATCGATGCGCGCCTGCGCACGGTGGATCGCGCCCAGTACAAACAGCGTCTGGACCAGTTCGATTTCGACATGATCCTGATGACCCTCAACCAGACCCTCAGCCCGGGTCTGGAGCAATGGCAGTACTTCCATTCCAGTCAGGTCGGGGTCAAGGGCAGCAAGAATTACGCCGGTATTGCCAACCCGGTGGTCGATCACCTGCTCGAACAATTGCTCGCCGCGCAAACCCGCGACGAACAGGTCGCCGCCGGCAAGGCGCTGGACCGCGTGCTGCTCTGGCAGCACTACAGCATTCCCAACTGGTACCTCAATTATCACCGACTGGCCTACCGCAACCGGTTGGCCTTCGTCACCACGCCGCCCTACACCCTGGGCCTGAGCGCGTGGTGGCTGAAATCTTCGGAGAACAATAAATGACGCCCATCCGCGCCCTGCTCGTGCAGGCCAGCGGTCTGCTGTTCGCCGGGCTGGCGATTGCCGCCCCGCAACATGCCGTGACCCTGTACAACGAGCCGCCGAAATACCCGGCGGACTTCAAGCAGTTCGATTACGTGAACCCCGACGCGCCCAAGGGCGGGATCTTCCGTCAGGCCGGGTTCGGCGGCTTCGACAGCCTCAACCCGTTCATCAGCAAAGGCGTGCCGGCCGATGATGTCGGGCAGATCTACGACACCCTGACCAAGCACAGCCTCGACGAGCCGTTCACCGAGTACGGCCTGATCGCCGCGAAGATCGAGAAAGCCCCGGACAACAGTTGGGTGCGTTTCTACCTGCGCCCGGAAGCGCGTTTTCACGATGGCCATCCGGTGCGCGCCGAAGACGTGGTGTTCAGCTTCCAGACCCTGACCAAGGACGGCTCGCCGCTGTTTCGCGGCTACTACAGCGATGTCGAAGAGGCCATCGCCGAAGACCCGCTCAAGGTGTTGTTCAAGTTCAAGCACACCAACAATCGCGAGTTACCGCTGATCCTCGGGCAGCTCCCGGTGCTGCCGAAACACTGGTGGGCCAGTCGTGATTTTTCCAAGGGCAATCTGGAGATCCCGCTGGGCAGCGGCCCGTACAAGGTCGCCGAAGTGAAAGCCGGGCGCTCGGTGCGCTATGAACGGGTCAAGGACTACTGGGGCAAGGATCTGCCGGTCAATCGCGGGTTCTACAACTTCGACGTAATGACCACCGATTACTACCGCGACAACACCGTCGCCGTCGAAGCGCTGAAGGCCGGCCAGTTCGATTACTGGCTGGAAATGACCGCGAAGAACTGGGCCAACGCTTACAACATCCCGGCGGTCACCGAAGGTCGCTTGATCAAGGAACAGATCGCCAACAGCAACCCGACCGGCATGCAGGGCTTCGTTTTCAACCTGCGCCGCCCGGTGTTTCAGGATGTGCGCGTGCGTCAGGCGCTCGGCCTGCTGTTTGATTTCGAGTGGACCAACAAGCAGCTGTTCAACGGTGCCTACTTCCGCACCCGCAGCTATTTCGAGAACTCGGAAATGGCTGCCACCGGCCTGCCCGACGCCGAGCAACGGGCGATCCTCGAACCGTTTCGCAGCAAACTGCCGGCCCAGGTGTTCAGCGAAGCCTTCGAGAACCCGAAGACCGACGCCAGCGGCATGATCCGCGCCCAGCAGCGCGAGGCCTATCAATTGCTGCAGGAGGCCGGCTGGAAGATCGTCGACGACAAAATGGTCGACGCCAACGGCAAACCGGTGGTCATTGAGTTCCTTCTGGCGCAGACCGAATTCGAACGCGTGCTGCTGCCGTTCAAACGCAATCTGGCCGACCTCGGCATCGATCTGGTGATCCGCCGTGTCGACGTTTCGCAATACATCAACCGCGTGCGTTCGCGGGACTTCGACATGATGGTCGGCAGCTTTCCGCAATCCAACTCGCCGGGCAACGAGCAGCGCGAATTCTGGATGAGCGCCGCCGCCGACAAACCGAGCAGCCGCAACACCATGGGCCTGAAGGATCCGATCGTCGATCAACTGGTGGAAAACCTGATCAACGCCGATTCGCGCAGCAGTCTGGTGGCGCATGCCCGGGCGCTGGATCGAGTGCTGCAATGGGGTTACTACGTGGTCCCCAACTGGCACATCAAGACCTGGCGCGTGGCGTACTGGAACCACATCGGTCACCCGAAAGTCTCGCCCAAATACGACATCGGGATTAACACCTGGTGGGTCAAGCCTGACGCGAAACCCGCCATAGAAGTCGAAACCAAACTGCAAGCCGACCCTGTGGGCACGGAGTAATCAGATGCTGGCGTATATCTTTCGGCGACTGCTGCTGATCATCCCGACCCTGTTCGGCATCCTGCTGATCAACTTCGTGATCATCCAGGCCGCGCCCGGCGGCCCGGTGGAGCAGATGATCGCCAAGCTCGAAGGCTTCGAAGGCGCCACCAGCCGCATCGCCGGTGGCGGTGCCGAAGTCTCGGTGGCCGGTTCGGCGTATCGTGGCGCGCAAGGCCTCGACCCGGCGCTGATCAAGGAAATCGAGCACATGTACGGGTTCGACAAGTCGGCCCCGGAACGTCTGTGGATCATGGTCAAGAACTACGCGAAGCTGGATTTCGGCGACAGTTTTTTCCGCGACGCCAAGGTCATCGACCTGATCAAGGAAAAGATGCCGGTGTCGATCTCCCTCGGGTTGTGGAGCACGCTGATCATGTATCTGGTGTCGATCCCGCTGGGGATCGCCAAGGCCACGCGACACGGCAGCCACTTCGACGTGTGGACCAGTTCGGCGATCATCATCGGCTATGCGATTCCGGCGTTCCTCTTTGCGATTCTGCTGATCGTGGTGTTTGCCGGCGGCAGTTATCTGGACTGGTTCCCGCTGCGCGGCCTCACTTCGAACAACTTCGATGAGCTGAGCCTGGGCGGCAAAATTCTCGACTATTTCTGGCATCTGGCGCTGCCGGTGACCGCGCTGGTGATCGGCAACTTCGCGACCATGACCCTGCTGACCAAAAACAGCTTCCTCGACGAGATCAACAAGCAGTACGTGGTCACCGCCAAGGCCAAGGGCCTGACGCGCAATCGCGTGCTCTACGGCCATGTGTTCCGCAACGCCATGCTGCTGGTGATTGCCGGGTTTCCGTCGGCGTTCATCGGCATCTTCTTCACTGGCTCGTTGCTGGTGGAAGTGATTTTCTCCCTCGACGGCCTCGGCCTGATGAGTTTCGAAGCGGCGATCAACCGCGATTACCCGGTGGTGTTCGGCACCCTGTTCATCTTCACCCTGCTCGGTCTGGTGGTGAAACTGATCGGCGACCTCACCTACACCCTGGTCGATCCGCGCATCGACTTCGCCAGCCGGGAGCATTGAGATGAACCTGTCCCCTCTCAACCGCCGCCGGTTCGAACTGTTCAAGGCCAACAAGCGTGGCTGGTGGTCGCTGTGGCTGTTTCTGATCCTGTTCGGCCTGAGCCTCGGTGCCGAGCTGATCGCCAACGACAAGCCGCTGGTGGTGCATTACGACAACCACTGGTACTTCCCGGCGATCAAGCGCTACCCGGAAACCACCTTCGGCGGCGAATTCCCGCTGGAAGCCAACTACAAGAGCCCGTACATCCGCGAACTGCTCAAGGCCAAGGATGCGTGGGTGTTGTGGGCGCCGATCCCCTACAGCTACCAGAGCATCAACTACGACCTGAAAGTCCCGGCCCCAGCCCCGCCCTCGGCGGACAACCTGCTGGGTACCGACGATCAGGGCCGCGATGTGCTGGCACGGGTGATCTACGGCTTCCGCATTTCCGTACTGTTTGCCCTGACGCTGACCGTGCTCAGCTCGATCATCGGCGTGATTGCCGGCGCGCTGCAGGGTTTCTATGGCGGCTGGGTCGATCTGGCCGGGCAACGCTTTCTGGAGATCTGGTCGGGATTGCCGGTGCTGTACCTGCTGATCATCCTTGCCAGTTTCGTCCAGCCGAATTTCTGGTGGTTGCTGGGGATCATGCTGCTGTTTTCGTGGATGAGCCTGGTCGACGTGGTGCGCGCCGAGTTCCTGCGTGGCCGCAACCTCGAATACGTACGTGCGGCACGGGCGCTGGGCATGCAGAACGGTGCGATCATGTTCCGCCACATTCTGCCCAACGCCATGGTTTCGACCATGACCTTCATGCCGTTCATCCTTACCGGCGCCATCGGCACCCTGACTGCGCTGGATTTCCTCGGCTTCGGTTTGCCGGCCGGCAGCCCGTCGCTGGGTGAACTGGTGGCCCAGGGCAAATCCAACCTGCAGGCGCCGTGGCTGGGCATGAGCGCGTTCGCGGTGCTGGCGCTGATGTTGAGTTTGCTGGTGTTTATCGGCGAGTCCGCTCGCGATGCCTTCGACCCGAGGAAGTGAAATGAATCAGGACAATCTGATCGAAGTGCGCGACCTCGCCGTCGAGTTCGGCTTCAACGAGCGGCTGCACCGGGTGGTCGAGGGCGTGAGCTTCGACATCAAACGCGGCGAAACCCTGGCGCTGGTCGGCGAGTCCGGCTCGGGCAAATCGGTCACGGCGCATTCAATCCTGCGCCTGCTGCCCTACCCGCTGGCCCGCCATCCAGCCGGCAGCATCAACTATGCCGGGCAGAATCTGCTGGGGCTGAGCGAAAAGACCATCCGGCATATTCGTGGCAACCGCATCGCGATGATCTTTCAGGAGCCGATGACCTCGCTCAACCCGCTGCACTCGATCGAGAAGCAGATCAACGAGATCCTCGGCATCCACAAGGGTCTGAGCGGCAAAGTCGCGACCAAGCGCACTTTGGAGCTGCTGGAGATGGTCGGCATTCCCGAGCCGCACAAACGCCTCAAGGCCCTGCCCCACGAATTGTCCGGCGGCCAGCGCCAGCGGGTGATGATCGCCATGGCGTTGGCCAACGAGCCGGAACTGCTGATCGCCGACGAACCGACCACCGCACTGGACGTGACCGTTCAGCTGAAAATCCTCGATTTGCTCAAGGAACTTCAGGCTCGATTGGGCATGTCGCTGCTACTGATCAGTCACGATTTGAACCTGGTGCGAAGAATTGCGCATCGCGTATGTGTCATGCAGCGCGGTTGCATCGTCGAACAGGCATCGTGCGCAGAGCTGTTCCGTTCGCCGCAGCATCCGTACACTCGGGAATTGCTCGGCGCGGAGCCCAGCGGAGGCCCGGCGACCAATAAAATCGGGGCGCCACTGCTCGAAGTCGAGAACCTCAAAGTCTGGTTCCCGATCAAGAAAGGCCTGCTCAAGCGCACGGTGGATTACGTCAAGGCAGTGGACGGCATCAATTTCAGCCTGCCTCAGGGACAGACGCTGGGGATCGTGGGGGAAAGCGGTTCCGGCAAATCCACCCTCGGTCTGGCAATTTTGCGGCTGATCGGCAGCAAAGGCGCGATTCGCTTTGAGGGCAAACAGCTAGACTGCCTGACGCAGAACGAGGTTCGCCCGTTACGTCGGGAGATGCAGGTGGTGTTTCAGGATCCGTTCGGCAGCCTGAGCCCGCGGATGTGCGTCAGCGACATCGTTGGCGAAGGCCTGCGGATTCACAAGATGGGCACCGCCGCCGAGCAGGAAGCGGCGATTATTGCGGCATTGAAGGAGGTAGGTCTGGATCCGGAAACCCGGCACCGCTACCCTCACGAATTTTCCGGTGGGCAACGGCAACGTATCGCCATTGCCCGGGCTTTGGTGCTGAAACCGGCGCTGATCCTGCTGGACGAGCCGACTTCCGCGCTCGACCGCACGGTGCAGCGGCAAGTGGTGGAGCTGTTGCGTTCACTGCAAGCCAAGTACAACCTGACGTATTTGTTCATCAGCCATGACCTGGCTGTCGTCAAAGCGCTGAGCCACCAGCTGATGGTGGTCAAGCATGGCCAAGTGGTCGAACAGGGAGACGCGCAAGATATTTTTGCCGCCCCCAAACATCCGTATACACAGCAGTTGCTGGAAGCCGCTTTTTTGGCACCAGCCACTGCGCAATAACCTGAAAGAGGAGCAACACATGGGTTTTCTCGCCGGTAAGCGCGTACTGATCGTCGGTGTCGCCAGCAAGCTGTCCATCGCATCCGGCATCGCTGCCGCCATGCATCGCGAGGGCGCTGAGCTTGCCTTCACTTATCAGAACGACAAACTGAAAGGTCGTGTTGAGGAATTCGCTCAAGGCTGGGGTTCGAGCCCTGAGCTGTGCTTCCCGTGCGACGTGGCCAGCGATGAAGAAATCGCCAAGGTCTTCGAAGAACTGAGCAAGAAGTGGGACGGCCTGGACTGCATCGTGCACTCCGTCGGCTTCGCCCCGGGCGACCAACTGGACGGCGACTTCACCGAAGCCACCACCCGTGAAGGTTTCCGCATCGCTCACGACATCAGCGCCTACAGCTTCGTGGCCCTGGCCAAGGCTGGCCGCGAAATGATGAAAGGCCGCAACGGCAGCCTGCTGACCCTGTCGTATCTGGGCGCCGAGCGCACCATGCCGAACTACAACGTGATGGGCATGGCCAAGGCTTCGCTGGAAGCTGGCGTGCGTTACCTGGCCGGCTCCCTGGGCCCGGACGGCACCCGCGTCAACTGCGTATCGGCCGGCCCGATCCGTACCCTGGCAGCCTCGGGCATCAAGAACTTCCGCAAGATGCTGGCCGCCAACGAAGCGCAAACCCCACTGCGCCGCAACGTCACCATCGAAGAAGTCGGCAACGCCGGCGCCTTCCTGTGCTCCGACCTGGCGTCGGGCATCAGTGGTGAAATCATGTACGTGGACGGCGGCTTCAACACCACCGCCATGGGCAACATCGAAGAGTAATCTTCGCTCTGCCGATAAAAAACCCGCCAATCCAGACTGTGTGAAAACACACTGACGGTGGTTCCAAACAAACGCCCCGACTTGTTCGGGGCGTTTGTTTTTGTGCGCACAGCAGTGAAAAAAGGCTTTTCAGCCCATCAACGCCATCAACTGACGTGT
>NZ_JASCPO010000159.1:0-13475 GCF_029960145.1 Pseudomonas sp. PS01299
GGCTTGCTCCCGAAGGCGGTATATCCGTGAAGGGTGTGTTGACTGACACACCGCCTTCGGGAGCAAGCCCCCTCCCACAGTAGATCTCCCACAGGTTGAGCTGAGCTTTTCCAGGGATTTTGAGGAGTGATTGCATGAGTGTTTTGCGCAACATGGCTAGCCTGCTGCTCGGCAGTGCACTGCTGTGCACCGGCCCCTCGGCACTGGCCGCCGGCAGCTACGCACTGACGGTATACGGCGAGGCTCCGAAGTATCCGGCGGGTTTCGAGCATTTCGATTTCGTCGATCCGCACGCGCCCAAGGGCGGTTCACTCAGTCGTGCGTCGATGGAAATCGGCCAGTACAACTACATCACCCCGTATGCCGATCAGGGCATTTCTGTGGTGCAGGTCAACGACTGGGTGTATGCGCCACTGGCGTTCCGTTCGCTCGACGAGCCGTACACCGTTTACGGGCTGGTCGCGCAACAGATGGAACGCGATCCCGAGGGTCTCTGGGTGCGCTTCACTCTGAACCCCAAGGCTCGCTTCGCCGATGGCACGCCGATCACCGCCGAGGACGTGCGCTACACCTTCAACCTGCTGATGACCAAGGGCAGCCTCAGTTATCGCCAGCAATACGCCGACGTGCAGGACGTGCTGATCGAAGGCCCACGGCAGGTGCGTTTCACTTTCAAGAACAACCTCAACCGCACCCTGGCGCTGGACCTGGCGACCCTGCGCGTGGTGCCCGAACACTGGTGGAAAACTCGCGATTTCGCCAACGGCGGCGGCTTCGAGCCACCGCTGGGCAGCGGCCCGTACCGCGTGAGCAAGGTCGATGCCGGGCGCAGCATCAGTTTCCAGCGCGACCCGGACTGGTGGGGCAAGGACCTGCCGGTCAGTCGCGGGATGTACAACTTCGACACGCTCACGGTGAATTTCTACGGTGACACCGACGTCGCCCGGCAGCTGTTGCAGGCCGGGGCGTTTGACTACAACCGCGAGTTTTCCTCGTCCGGTTATGTGGTGGGTTACGACAGTCCGGCGCTGCGTGACGGTCGCTTGCAGCAGGCGATCCTCGCTCCGGAAAAACCCACCGCCGCCCAAGGCTTCGTGTTCAACCTGCAAAACCCGATCTTCCAGGATCGCCGCGTGCGTCAGGCGATCAGCCTGCTGTGGGATTTCGAATGGACCAACAAGCAGATGATGCGCGGCTTCTACGTGCGCCAGAACAGTTTCTGGCCCAAGAGTGAAATGGCCGCCACCGCCCTGCCCGACGCCGAAGAATTGAAGATTCTCGAACCGCTGCGCGGACAGATTCCCGACGAGGTGTTCACCACGGTGTATCAGGCGCCGAAAACCGATGGCAGCGGCTACATCCGCGACAAGCAGCTGCAAGCTCTGAAGCTGCTCGCCGAGGCCGGCTGGACGCCGCAACACAGCCGACTGGTCAACGCCGCCGGTGAGCCTCTGGAGTTCACCTTCCTCGACGGTCAGGGCGGTTTTGATCGCATGCTGCTGCCGTTCAAACGCACCCTCGCGCAGATCGGCATCACCCTGAATCTACGGCGGATCGACTCGGCGCAATACGTCAATCGGCTCAACGCCCGGGACTACGACATGATCGTCACCAGTTTCCCGCGCAGTGGCGATCCGATCGTCTCCCCCGGCCGCGAGCTGTACAGCCTGTATGCCTCGCAAAGTGCCACGCAAGTCGGCAGTTCGAACTCGATGGTGCTGGCCAACCCGGCGGTCGATCAACTGATCGACGGGCTGGTCAAGGCCGACACCCGCGACGCCATGGTGCATTACGCCCGCGCCCTCGACCGGGTGCTGCAATGGGGTTACTACATGATTCCCAACTACTACTCCAAGGGCACGCCGACGGTGTATCAGAACCGCTTCGGCATGCCGCCGGTGCAACCGGCGTACGACGAAGGCCTCAACACCTGGTGGGAGGTCTCGGCCAAGCCGTTGACCACGCAACAGATGCACACCCAGCTCGCAGGGGGTCAGTGACATGCTGCGTTATCTGAGTCGACGTTTGCTGCTGATCATCCCCACGCTGCTGTGCATTCTGGTGGTCAACTTCGTGATTGTGCAGGCCGCACCGGGCGGCCCGGTGGAGCAAGCCATTGCCCGCCTGCAAGGTTTCGGCGGGCACGGCATGGGCGGCGGTGGCGAAGTCGCCGCGGTTGGCGGTGCCGGGCGCAGCAGCCGTGGCCTCGATCCGGCGCTGATCGAGGAAATCAAACACCACTACGGCTTCGACAAACCGATGCACGAACGCTTGAGGCTGATGCTGAAAAACTACGCCCAGCTGGATCTGGGCAGCAGTTTCTTTCGCGGCGCCAAGGTCACCGATCTGATCGTGCAGAAACTGCCGGTGTCGCTGTCGCTCGGCCTGTGGGCAACGCTGATCACCTACCTGATTTCGATCCCGCTGGGCATCCGCAAAGCGATCAGCAACGGCAGCGCGTTCGATGTCTGGAGCAGCACCGCGATCATCATCGGCTACGCGATGCCGGCGTTTCTGTTTGCGATGCTGCTGATCGTGGTGTTCGCCGGCGGCAGCTACGTCAACTGGTTCCCGGTGCAGGGGCTGGTGTCGGATAACTTCGACAGCCTCAGCACCTTGGGCAAGGTCGGCGACTACCTCTGGCACCTGGTGTTGCCGGTTACAGCACTGGTGATCGGCGGTTTCGCCACCCTGACCATCCTCACCAAAAACAGCTTCCTCAACGAGATCAGCCGCCAGTACGTGATCACCGCGCGGGCCAAGGGTCTGACCGAACGCCGCGTGCTCTACGGCCACGTGTTTCGCAACGCGATGCTGCTGGTGGTGGCCGGGGTGCCCTCGGCGCTGATCGAGGTGTTTTTCGCCGGTTCCTTGCTGATCGAAACCATCTTCAACCTCGACGGCCTCGGGCGCATGAGTTACGAAGCGGCGGTGTCGCGTGACTACCCGGTGGTGTTCGGCGCGTTGTTCCTGTTCACCCTGTTCGGCCTGTTGATCAAGCTGATCGGTGACCTCTGCTACACCCTGCTCGACCCGCGCATCGACTTCTCGGCGAGGACTGCCTGATGTTCACACTTTCTCCTCTGGGTCAGCGCCGGGTCGCGCAGTTCAAGGCCAATCGCCGTGGGCGCTGGTCGTTGTGGCTGTTCCTCGGGCTGTGCCTGATCTGCCTCGGCGGCGAACTGATTGCCAACGACAAACCGTTGGTGATCCGCTACCACGGCGCCTACTACTTCCCGATCCTCAGCGAATACCTGGAAACCGATTTCGGCGGCGAACTGCCGTTCCAGCCGGATTACGCCAGCGCTTACGTGCACGGGCTGATCGAGGATCAGGGCGGCTGGATGCTGTTTCCGCCGATCCCGTTCAGCTACGACACGGTCAATTACGACCTGACTGAACCGGCACCCAGCCCACCCTCATCGAGCAATTGGCTGGGCACCGACGATCAGGCGCGGGACGTATTGGCGCGGGTGATTTTCGGCACACGAATTTCGATTCTGTTTGCGCTGATCCTCACCGGCATCAGTGCGTTGGTCGGCATCGTTGCCGGGGCGTTACAGGGTTATTACGGCGGTTGGGTGGATTTGCTTGGGCAACGGGTGCTGGAGATCTGGTCGGGACTGCCGGTGCTGTATCTGCTAATCATCTTGTCCGGGTTTGTCTCGCCAAGTTTCTGGTGGCTGCTGGGGATCATGGCGCTGTTTTCCTGGCTGGCATTGGTGGACGTGGTGCGCGCCGAGTTCCTGCGTGGACGCAATCTGGAATACGTCAAAGCCGCGCGGGCGCTGGGGCTGACCGACAGCGAACTGATGTTGCGGCACATTCTGCCCAATGCGATGACTTCCACCCTGACCTACCTGCCGTTCATTCTGACCGGCGCCATCGCCACCCTCACCGCGCTGGATTTCCTCGGTTTCGGCATGCCCGCCGGGACCGCCTCGCTGGGCGAACTGATTGGCCAGGCCAAGCGCAATCTGCAAGCGCCATGGCTGGGGCTGACGGCATTTTTTGCCTTGGCGCTGATTCTGTCGTTGTTGGTGTTCATCGGCGAGGCTTGCCGTGATGCGTTTGATCCACGATCTTGATCCGAGGAGCTGACATGAGCGACAACCTGATTGAAATCCGCGACCTGCGTGTCGCCTTCGCCGGGCAGGAAGTGGTGCACGGTCTGAACCTCGACATTCGTCGTGGCGAATGCCTGGCGCTGGTCGGCGAGTCCGGCTCGGGCAAGTCGGTCACGGCGCATTCGATTTTGCGTCTGCTGCCGGGCAAAACCGTCAGCAGCAGCGGTTCGATTGCTTACAACGGGGTGAACTTGCTGCACGCCAGCGAGCAGCAGATGCGCGGTTTGCGCGGTAACCGGATTGCGATGATTTTCCAGGAGCCGATGACCTCGCTCAATCCACTGCACACCGTGGAACGACAGGTCAGCGAAGTGCTGGAGATTCACAAGGGCCTCAAGGGCCGCGCCGCCCGTGAGCGCACGTTGGAGCTGCTGGAACTGGTGGGCATTCGCGAGCCGTTGCAGCGTTTGAAAGCCTATCCGCATCAGCTCTCCGGCGGTCAGCGGCAACGGGTGATGATTGCGATGGCACTGGCCAACGAACCGGAACTGCTGATCGCCGATGAGCCGACCACGGCGCTGGACGTGACTGTGCAGCAGAAAATTCTCGAACTGTTGATCGAGTTGCAGCAGCGGCTCGGCATGTCGATGCTGCTGATCAGTCACGATCTGAATCTGGTGCGGCGCATCGCCCAACGGGTGTGCGTGATGCGCCACGGCGAAATCGTCGAACAGGCTGACTGCGAGACGCTGTTTCGCGCGCCGCAGCACCCTTACAGCCGCTTGCTGATCGAGGCTGAACCGAGCGGTGCGCCGGTGCCGAGTCCGTACCAGCACAACCTGCTGGAAGTCGATGATCTGAAGGTCTGGTTTCCTCTGCCCAAGGGCTTGTTCAGTCGTTCGCAGGCGTACATCAAAGCGGTGGACGGAGTCAGTTTCCGCCTGCAACGCGGCAAGACCCTGGGGATTGTCGGCGAGTCCGGTTCGGGCAAATCGACGCTGGGCCAGGCGATCCTGCGGCTGGTGGAATCCGAGGGCGATATCCGCTTCGGCAACAAGCAACTGAGC
The DNA here is from genome assembly GCF_029960145.1 of Pseudomonas sp. PS01299. Lineage (NCBI taxonomy): Bacteria > Pseudomonadati > Pseudomonadota > Gammaproteobacteria > Pseudomonadales > Pseudomonadaceae > Pseudomonas > Pseudomonas sp. PS01299. The sequence goes on from NZ_JASCPO010000159.1 coordinate 5,135, forward strand.
CTGCTCAATCAACGCTTGATGCGCCCCTTGCGGCGACAGATTCAGGTGGTGTTCCAGGATCCGTTCGGCAGCCTGAGTCCAAGGATGTCGGTGCAGCAGATCATTGCCGAAGGGTTGCTGACCCACGGCATCGGCACCGAGGCCGAGCGCGAAGCAGCAGTGATTCGCGTACTCGAAGAAGTCGGCCTTGACCCCAAGAGCCGTCATCGCTACCCCCACGAATTTTCCGGCGGCCAGCGTCAGCGCATTTCCATCGCCCGCGCGCTGGTGCTGGAGCCGGCGCTGATCCTGCTCGACGAACCAACCTCGGCGCTGGATCGCACGGTGCAGAAACAAGTGGTGGAGCTGTTGCGGCAACTGCAGATCAAGCATGGGCTGACCTATCTGTTCATCAGCCATGACCTGGCGGTGGTGCATGCGCTGGCCCATGACTTGCTGGTGATCAAGGATGGCAAGGTCGTGGAACAGGGTTCGTCGCGGGAGATTTTTGCTGCGCCAGCCCACCCCTACACCCAGGAACTGCTGAAAGCCTCCGGCCTCACGCCCAATGCAAATCCCTGTGGGAGCGGGCTTGCTCGCGAATGCGATATACCTGTGACATGAATATCGACTGACAGGACGCCTTCGCGAGCAAGCCCGCTCCCACAGGGGGAGATCGGTGGAGGTGGAAAATATTTTTCAGGCACTGCATCCAAACGCCTCCGTCACGGGTAGTCCCTGTAACAGCCCTCTTCGGCTGTCAGCGGTCTACCCCTTTCGGAGATAACACTGATGAATATCACTCAACTGATTGGCCTCACCGGTTTGCTCGCCCTGTCCTCGACAACCTTCGCCCAAAGCAGCTACCCCGATGCGATCAAAGTCCCGGAAGGCCACAAGATCGCGATGGAAACCACCGGGGTCGGCGAGATCACTTACGAATGCCGCGACAAGCCCAATGCCGCCGGGCAAACCGAATGGACCTTCGTCGGCCCGAAAGCGGTGCTCAATGATCGCAGCGGCAAGCAGGTCGGCACCTACTTCGGCCCGCCCGCCACCTGGCAGGCCAAGGACGGTTCGAAAGTCACCGGCACGCAACTGGCAGTCGCCCCGTCGAGCCCGGGCAACCTGCCCTATCAACTGGTCAAGGCCAACCCGGCTGAAGGCAAAGGCGCGATGAGCGGCGTGAGCTACATCCAGCGTGTCGCGCTCAAGGGCGGCGTAGCGCCAGGCAGCGAATGCACGGCAGCGAACAAGGGCAAGCAGGAAGTGGTGAAGTATCAGGCCGATTACATTTTCTGGGCGGCGAACTAGTTCCTTGATGTCCCTATGGGAGCGAACTTGTGGCGAGGGGATTCATCCCCGATGGGGCGCGAAGCGCCCCAAAATCCGGCAACTGCGGAGTCAAGAATTCACCGCAACCAACGGTTACGGCTGCTGTGCAGCCGGTCGGGGATGAATCCCCTCACCACAAAGGCTCGCTCCCACAGTAGAAGACTGTGTTGTCTGGATGTTTGCGGAATGTGAGCTAGATTGCACCCCATGTCTTTGCCTGAACCGTTGTTTGATTACGAAGCCCGCCTCGCTGCCTGTGCCCGCGGCGAGCAGTCGGCCCTGCGCGATTTGTACGTGCAGGAAGGCCCGCGCCTGCTCGGCGTGGCCAAGCGACTGGTACGTGACACGGCGCTGGCCGAAGACATCGTGCATGAGGCGTTCATCAAGATCTGGAACGCTGCGGCGCAATTTGATCCGGCGCGCGGTTCAGCGCGCGGCTGGATGTTCAGCGTGACCCGGCATCTGGCGTTGAACCAGCTGCGTGATCAAAGCCGGGAGACGCCGTTCAACGAAGAACACGATGCCGAGCCTGACGAGGACGCCTTCGATGTGCAGGGCCATTCGGCGCGCATCCATCGCTGCCTGGAACAACTCGACCCGCAGCGGCGACGCTGCATCCTCCATGCCTATGTCGACGGCTACAGCCACGCGCAGATTTCCCAACGGATGGACACGCCGCTGGGCACGGTCAAAGCCTGGATCAAACGCAGCCTCAACGCTTTGCGGGAGTGCATGGGATGACCACTGAATCGGCGCAGGAACGTGATGAACTGGCCAGTGAATACGTGCTCGGCACCCTGTCGGCGCCGGAGCGTGAAGCGCTGCAACAGCGCTTGCTCCACGACCCCGAACTGCAAGCGGCGGTGGATGCCTGGGAGCGACGCTTGCTCGACCTGACCGAATTTGCCGGGACGCAGCAGCCTTCGCCGCACTTGTGGCCGCGCATCGAGCGCAGTGTCGAGCGGTTCGCGCAAAAAGCGCCGGCTGCGCCGTCAACCTCGTGGTGGAATCTGCTGCCGCTGTGGCGCGGCTTGAGTGCGGCCGGCTTGGTCGCCACATTGGTTTTGGGCTCGATCCTGCTGACCCAGACCACGCCGAAGCCGAATTATCTGGTGGTGCTGGTCGCGCCGCAGGACAAGGCGCCGGGCTGGGTGATTCAGGCCAGCAATCCGCGTGAAATCCAGTTAATCCCGCTGGGCGTGGTCGAAGTGCCGGCGGACAAGGCGCTGGAGTTCTGGACCAAGGCTGACGGCTGGCAAGGGCCGGTGTCGCTGGGGCTGGTCAAACCGGGGCAGACGCTCTCGGTGCCGCTGGATAAATTGCCGCCGCTGCAACCGAATCAGCTGTTCGAGCTGACGCTGGAAGGCGCCAATGGCTCGCCGATCGGTAAACCGACCGGGCCGATTCAAGCCATTGGCCGAGCCGTCAAAGTGCTTTGAACCGGCGTCAACCGGCCTTGGCCATGCAGCGCTTGTAGCGCTCATCCACGCGTTTGGCGAACCACGCCGTGGTCAGCTTGCGGGTGATTTTCGGGCTCTGCAAAACGATCCCCGGCAACACCGCACGTGGCAAGGTCTTGCCTTCAGCCTTCTCGGCCAGTTCGAACACGCGCTGGTAGAGTTTGGTTTCTTCGAATTCCAGGGTCTTACCCTTCTCCAGTTGATCGCGAATGGTCGGGTTACGCATGCCCAGCGACTTGCCGAGGGTGCGCACCGCCAGTTCGGTGGTGCCAGGCATGATCGAGTCGTAGCGAATCAAGTCGCCATCCAGCGCCAGCGGGATGCCCGAAGCTCGGCTGACGGCGTTCTGGAACGCGGCATTGCGGCTGGCGTACCAGCCGGCATTGAAGTCGGCGAAGCGGTACAGCGGCTCGCGATAACTCACCGGATAACCGAGTAAATGCGCGATGCCGAAGTACATGCCGCCACGGCGGGTGAACACTTCGTGGCGGATCGTGCCGTCTACCGGGTACGGATACTCCTTGGCGTGCTGCTCGGCGAATTCGATGCTGACCTGCATCGGTCCGGCGGTGTGTACCGGGTTGAAGCCGCCGAACAAGGTGCGGCCCATCGGCACTCTGCCGATGAAGTCGTCAAAAATGGCGCTGAGTTCTTTTTCACTGCGTGCCGCGTTCAGGCGTTCGCTGTAGGTCTTGCCGTTGGTGGAGCGCACTTGCAGAGCGCCACTGACCAACAGACTGGGAATATGCACTTTGGCAGCACGACGGTCGATTTCGTCGCGGGCGATCTTGCCCAGGCCCGGCACCGTGGGGTCTACCTGGAAGGTGGATTCCTGCTCGGCCACGGCCAGCACCGAACACAGATTCTGCGTGGTCGGGCTGATGTTCTGCGCGGCGAACGCGGCGTAGATGTCGGTGGCCCAGCCTTGACGGTCGGGCACTTTGGCCGGCATCAGCCGCACTATTTCGGCCTTCACTTCAGCCGGCGCACGCGGAACAGGCTCCTGACTGCGCTGGCCGGCGCAACCGGCGAGCACCAGCAGCGCGGCGAGGGTAACGAGTAATCGAGGGGTGTGCATGGCGCTCCTTGGCGTGCATTGAGGCGGGTTCACCATACGATCAAAGGGGTGACGCAGGCTAGGACTGTGACCTTAGTGGTGAGGTGATTTATCCCCGATGGACTTCGCAGCAGCCTTCCAATATCAAAGCGGCCCGCTCCGCGCGCCATCGGGGATAAATCCCCTCACTACAGGTTTCCATTCGGATCGGGAAATTCAGCAAGATAAACTGATTGCAAAACGTTACTGCGAACTCCTATCATTTGCGCCTGGAGTCGTATTTGCGCAAGGAGTTCCCCGCGCCGTTCTAATTTTCTCACCGGCCGTACGCCTCCAGGTATCGACATGCCCGCTCCAGCTCGACTCGCCGTCCCGTTTCGCCCGACGCTTCTTGCCCTGCTGTGCTCCCTGACTGTCACCGCTCACGCTGCCGATGAAAACGGCAAGGAGCTGGTGCTCGACAACGTCAACATCAACGCCCAAACGCCAACGTCCAACGCCCTGCCCCCGGTCTACGCCGGTGGTCAGGTCGCCCGTGGTGGTCAGCTCGGCGTGCTCGGCAATCAGGACATGATGGACGTGCCGTTCAGCGCCGCGTCGTACACCGAACAGCTGATTCAGGACCAGCAAGCGGAAAACGTTGCCGACGTGTTGCTCAATGATTCGTCGGTGCGTCAGGCCTCGGGCTTCTCCAACCAGGCGCAGGTGTTCATGATCCGCGGCTTGCCGCTAAACGGCGACGACATTTCCTATAACGGCCTGTACGGCGTGCTGCCGCGGCAGATCATTTCCACCGACGCCCTGGAGCGCGTGGAAGTGTTCAAAGGTCCCAACGCTTTCATCAACGGCGTGACCCCGACCGGCTCCGGCATCGGTGGCGGCGTCAACCTGCAGCCCAAGCGTGCCGGCGACGAGCCGCTGCGCCGCTACACTACCGACATCAACAGCGAAGGTCGCATCGGTCAGCACTTCGATATCGGCCAGCGTTTCGGCGAAGACAACCGCTTCGGCGCGCGGATCAACCTGTCCCAGCGCGAAGGCGACACCGGCATCGATCACGAAAACCAGCGCTCGAAACTGTTCAGCATCGGCCTCGATTATCGCGGTGACGCGCTGCGTATTTCCGGCGACTTCGCCTATCAGAAGGAACGCGTCAACGGTGGCCGCAACTCGGTCAACCTCGGCACCGCCACGCACATTCCGGACGCGCCGTCGGCAGACACCAATTACGCGCCGAAGTGGGGTTACACCGACATCGAAGACACCTTCGGCATGCTCCGCGCCGAATACGACCTGAACGACAACTGGACCGCGTACGTCGCCGGCGGCGCCAAGCACACCCGCGAAGTCGGGCGTTACAATTCGACCACGCTGGTGGGCAACAACGGCGCCTCCTACACCACCGGCTCGTTCATCCCCCACGATGAGGACAACACCAGCCTGATGGCCGGCCTGAACGGCAAGTTCAACACCGGCGCCGTCAGCCACAAGCTCAATTTCGGCCTCAGCGGTCTGTGGGCCGAACAGCGCAGTGCCTATGATTTCGACCTGACCAAGTACGCCAACAACATCTACCACCCGGTGGAAACGCCGTCGCCGGTCGGCAATTTTTCCGGCGGCGATCTCAATGACCCGGGCATCGTCGGCAAGACATTCAACCGCAGCCTCGCGCTTTCCGACACCCTGGGTTTCTTCGATGATCGCCTGCTGCTCACCGCCGGCCTGCGTCGTCAGCAACTGGTGGTGCAAGGCTACAACTACGCCAGTTACGGCAGCGGCAGCCGCAAGTCGAGCTACGACGAATCGATCACCACGCCGGTCTACGGCATCGTGTTCAAGCCGTGGGAACACGTGTCGTTCTACGCCAACCACATCGAAGGCCTGGCCCAGGGGCCGACCTCGCCAACCAGCACCGGCGGCTTGCGCGTGACCAACGGCAACGAAGTCTACGCACCGGCCCGCTCCAAGCAGACCGAGGCCGGGGTCAAGGTCGACATGGGCACCTACGGCGCGAGCTTGGGCGTGTATCGCATCGAGCAGCCGAGCGACGGTTACTGCGAAATCAACAGCGCCACCACCTGCACCTACGTGCGTGAAGGCGAGCAGATCAACAAAGGCGTAGAGATGAACGTGTTCGGCGAGCCGATCAACGGCCTGCGCCTGATCAGCGGCCTAACGCTGATGGACACCGAACTGCGCAACACCCAGAACGGCGCCAACGACGGCAACCACGCCATTGGCGTGCCGAGCTTCCAGTTCAACGCCGGCGCCGATTGGGATGTACCGGGCCTGCAAGGCGTGGCGCTGAATGCGCGGATGCTGCGTACCGGCGGCCAATATGCCGACGCGGCCAACAACCTCAGCCTGCCAACCTGGAATCGCTTCGACGCGGGTGCGCGTTATGCGTTCAAGGTCTCGCAGAAAGACGTGACCCTGCGCCTGGGCGTCGAAAACCTGGCGAACAAGAAGTATTGGGAATCGGCGCAGGGCGGCTATCTGACCCAGGGTGAGCCACGGGTGGCGAAGTTGTCGGGCACTATCGATTTTTAAAGCTGAGAAGCCCTCACCCTCAAAAGCCCCTCACCCTAGCCCTCTCCCGTAGGGAGAGGGGACTGACCGCGGTGTTCTTTCGAGTCACGCCGACGTGTGCCACCGAGTCGAACTAAGGTTTTGAAAGGCACCCAAATCGGCTCCCTTTCCCCCTCGCCCCCTTTGGGGGAGAGGGCTGGGGTGAGGGGGCAAATTTCACTGTCACCAAATCTCCTGCCAAACACCCGAAAAAAGGCCCCACAGCCCCACCGCTGCGGGGCCTTTTTCCGTCTGACCGATCAACTGGCCACCCTTTCCATCTGATCCATACTTGCTGCACAGCCAACGGAGGACAGGCCCATGAACCGCAGTGACGTTCTGATCATCGGCGCCGGCCCCACCGGTCTGGTGCTGGCCCTGTGGCTGAGCAAACTGGGCGTGCGCGTGCGCATCATCGACAAGACCTCCGCGCCCGGCACCACCTCACGAGCACTGGCGGTGCAGGCGCGCACCCTGGAGTTGTATCGCCAGCTGGACCTGGCCGACACCGTGGTGCGCAACGGCCACAAGGTCGCGGCGGCGAATTTCTGGGTCAACGGCAAACCGGTCGCGCAATTGCCGTTGCAGCGCATCGGCGAAGGCCTGACGCCCTACTCGTTCATCGAAATCTTCCCCCAGGACCAACACGAACAGCTCCTGCTCGAACGCCTCGAAGACTATGACGTGACGGTTGAGCGCAACACCGAGCTTGTGAGTTTCGAAGAAACCGGCGACGGCCTCACCGCGCACTTGCGCCTGCCCGATGGCGAACAGGAAATCTGCCAGGCCTGCTATCTGGCGGGATGTGATGGCGCCCGCTCAGTGGTGCGCAAAACCCTCGACACCGGTTTTCCCGGCGGCACCTATCAGCAGATTTTCTACGTCGCCGACGTCAAGGCCAGCGGCCCGGCGCTGAATGGCGAGCTGCACCTGGATCTGGACGAAGCGGATTTTCTCGCGGTGTTCCCGCTGGCCGGTGAAGGCCGCGCGCGACTGATCGGCACGGTGCGCGACGAACGTGCCGACCGCGCCGAAACCCTGCAATTTGCCGACGTCAGCAGCCGCGCCATCGAGCACCTGAAAGTGCACATCGACGAGGTCAACTGGTTCTCCACCTACCGCGTGCATCACCGCGTGGCCGAGCATTTTCGCAGCGGTCGGGCGTTTCTCCTCGGCGACGCCGCGCACGTGCACAGCCCCGCTGGCGGCCAGGGCATGAACACCGGCATTGGCGATGCGATCAACCTGGCCTGGAAACTCGCCGCCGTGCTCAACGGCAGCGCCACGGCGAAGCTGCTCGACACTTACGAAACCGAGCGCATCGCCTTCGCCCGGCGGCTGGTGTCGACCACCGACAAGGTGTTCAGTTTCGTCACCGCCGAGGGGCGCATCGCCGATCTGCTGCGTACGCGCCTGGCCCCGTTTCTGATCCCGAAAATGGCCACGTTCGAGGCCAGCCGCGAATTCCTCTTTCGCACCGTCTCACAGGTCACCCTCAACTACCGCGGCATGCCGCTGAGCCAGGGCACGGCCGGCCACGTCCACGGCGGCGACCGCTTGCCGTGGGCGCATGATGGTGAGGGGGATAATTTCGAGCCGCTGCGCCAGCCCTGCTGGCAGGTGCACGTGTACGGCGACACCAGCGACGAGATGATCGCCTGGTGCAATGAACACCATCTGTCGCTGCACGTGTTCGACTGGCGGCCGGCGTTTGAAACGGCGGGATTGGGGCGTAACGGTTTTTACCTGTTGCGCCCGGATACCTATGTGGCGATAGCCGATAACAGCGCGGATCCGAAGGTGATCGAGCGGTACTTTCGGGATCACGGGATCCGACCCTACTTCAACTGCCCCTGACCCTACACAGTCCCAATGTGGGAGCGGGCTTGCTCGCGAAGGCGTCGTGTCAGTCAACCTATTCGTTGCTGATACACCGCATTCG
>NZ_JASCPO010000015.1:0-53963 GCF_029960145.1 Pseudomonas sp. PS01299
TTCGCGGGCAAGCCCGCTCCCACGGGGGGATGCGATGTTCACGGGTTGGGTGGCTGCCCGAGATCCAGTGTGGGAGCGGGCTTGCTCGCGAAAGCGGTGAGCTGATCCACGCATTGTTTGACCATTATCAACTTCGGCGTCGTGACGACGGCGCAGGCTTGAGGGCATCTCAAGCTGCGACGCGCTCAGGGGAATTGACCATGGCCATGATGAAAGCGGCGATCTTCGTCGAAAAGAACCGCATCGTGCTCGAAGACAAGCCGATTCCGCAAGTCGGCCCACTGGATGCGCTGGTGCGCGTCACCACCACGACCCTCTGCGGCACCGACGTGCATATCCTGCGCGGCGAATACCCGGTGGCCAAAGGGCTGACCATCGGTCATGAGCCGGTGGGCGTCATCGAGCGGCTGGGTTCGCAGGTGCGGGGTTTCGTCGAGGGGCAACGGGTAATCGCCGGGGCCATTACGCCCAGCGGACAGAGTTACGCCTGTCTGTGCGGTTGCGGCTCGCAGGACGGCCCGGACACTCGCCACGGCTTCAAGGCGATTGGCGGCTGGAAGTTCGGCAACACCATCGACGGCTGCCAGGCCGAATACGTGCTGGTGCCGGACGCCCTGGCCAATCTGTGTCCGATCCCTGATGGCCTCAGCGACGAGCAGGTGCTGATGTGCCCGGACATCATGTCCACCGGGTTTTCCGGGGCGGAGCGCGGCGAGATCAATATCGGCGACACCGTCGCGGTGTTCGCCCTCGGGCCGATCGGCCTGTGTGCCGTGGCGGGTGCGCGCCTCAAGGGCGCCACCACGATCATTGGCGTCGATGGCGTGCCGGAGCGCATGAGCGTCGCCCGCCGGTTGGGCGCGACCCATGTGGTCAACTTCAAGGACGGCGACGTGGTCGAGCAGATCATGGCGTTGACCGATGGCCGTGGCGTCGACGTGTCCATCGAAGCGCTGGGCACCCAGGGCACGTTCGAATCGGCATTGCGGGTGCTGCGTCCCGGTGGCCGTTTGTCGAGTCTGGGGGTGTATTCCAGCGACCTGCGCATCCCGCTCGATGCCTTTGCCGCCGGGCTGGGCGATTACAGCATCGTCTCGACCCTGTGCCCCGGTGGCAAGGAGCGCATGCGTCGCTTGATGGCGGTGGTGCAAAGCGGCGCGGTCGATTTATCGCCGCTGGTGACCCATCGCTTCAAACTCGATGACATCGAGGCGGCGTACGAGTTGTTTGCGCATCAGCGCGACGGGGTCATGAAGGTCGCGATCAGCCCTTGAACAAGGGCCTTTTTCCGACTCGACGGAGGCTTTTCGATGAACATTGATATCAGTGCAACAGCGGCGCCGCATGGCTGGATCGTGTCCCTGGACGACTGGCAGGTGAGCTTCGATCACCTCGAAGACGCGCGGGCATTCGTCAGTCGGCTCAGGGCCCGCATCGACGCCCCGCACCCCTGGCCGCAGGCCAGCGAGCGCCAAGAAGCAGGCCAGCCGGCCAGAGCGGCGGACGCCGTCGTCGGCTGAAGCCGTTGGGCTGATGGACGGGGCAGGGCGGATCGACGATGAATGAATCCCTTGGCATCACGCAGGCAGCGGCCGCCCTGGGCATCGGCATGCTCATCGGTCTTGAGCGCGAACGGCACAAGGGCAGCGGCGAGCGTCGAGGCAGCGCAGGTTTGCGCACGTTTGCGATCAGCGCATTGCTCGGCTACGCCGCGATGGTGGTGGGGGCGGCGCTGTTGGTGGGCATGGTCGCGATCGTTTTGACCTTGCTGATCACCGTCGCCTATTGGCGCGGGCGCGATGACGACCCCGGCGTGACCAGTGAAGTGGCGCTGATCATCGTGCTCATATTGGGCGCGTTGTGCACGCGCGCGCCCGAACTGGCGGTGGCGATTGGCGTGGTGGTGGCGGGATTGCTGACGTATCGGGAAAAACTGCATCACTTCGCGATCACTCAGTTGAGCGAAACCGAAATGCGCGACGGCCTGGTCTTGCTGATTACCGCGCTGGTGCTGCTGCCATTGACGCCGGATCGCTACATCGGGCCGTACGCCGCGCTCAATCTGCGCACCATCTGCACCTTGACGGTGTTGCTGATGCTGGTGGGGGCGGCAGGGCACATCGCCGTTCGTACGCTGGGCATTCGTTACGGCTACGTCATCAGCGCCATCGCTTCGGGTTTCGCTTCCAGCACCCTGACCATTGCGACCATGGGCCAACGAGTCGCCCGGGAACCGAATAATGTGCGGATCCTCAGCGCGGCGGCGCTGCTGTCCAATCTCGCCACCATGGTTCAGACCGGGCTGATTCTCGCCACCGTCGATCCAGCCTTGTTGCGCAGCCTGTGGCTGCCGTTAGTGTCCGGCAGCGTGGCGGCGCTGATCTACAGCGCTGGTCTGATGTTGCCCCGGTCGACCCAAGGCACTGACGAGACGCTGCCGGCGGGCGGCGCATTCAATCTGAAACTCGCCGTGATCATCGCATTGACCATGACCGCGATCACCCTGGTCTCGTCGGCCATGCTCAGTCAATTCGGCCAGGTGGGCGTGATGCTCACCGCGACCTTCAGCGGATTCGCCGATGCGCACGCGTCAACCGCTTCTATCGCCGGGCTGGCCAAGGCCGGTCTGTTACCGGTGGAAGCGATTGTCGCTCCCGCGCTGATCGCGATCAGCAGCAACTCATTGAGCAAATGCGTGGTGGCCTGGGTCAGTGGAGGCAGACGGTTTGCTGCGATTGTCATCCCCGGGCAGGTGCTGCTGACATTGGCGATGTGGGCCGGCACTTTGTGGCACTGAAACAGTGGCGGCGAAGGTTCGATGCAGAACTGATCAAGATCAACTCGCCGGCAGCAGGAGCGCGCAATCTGGATATCTGTTCACTCGATCCAGATGGCCGTCGTGCCGAGGTGCCCCATGTCGCAGACCCAACGTTTATTGTTGATTGCTCCCCCCACCATGAGCCACTCACCGGCGTTCGAGCGTGCCGCTGCGTTGGCAGTCGCCATGCAATTGCCGTTGCACATCGTCGCCTTCGATTATCTGCAGGCGCTGGCGGTGGCGGGCCTGTTCGCCCCTGAGCAAATCCGTCTGGCCCGCGACGGTTATCTGCGCACGCATCGCCAGTGGCTGGCCGAGCAGGCCACATTGCTTGAGCGCCACGGTATCGAGGTCAGCAGTGAGGTGGTCTGGGTGCAACACCCGTACGAAGAAGTCCTGCAGTTCGTCAACGAGATGCCGTTGGCGCTGATCATCAAGGATGCGCAGCAGGAGTCGGCGTTGAAGCGGGTGTTTTACACCCCGCTGGATTGGCAATTGCTGCGCGATTGCCCGGTGCCGGTGCATCTGGTCACCGATGACGCGCATCCACGGCCACGCAGTGTGCTGGCGATCATCGATGTGTTGCGCAGTCAGGATCAGGATCTGCGCTTCAACGATCAGATTGTCGAAGCCGCCGTGCGCCTGGCCGAGCAGTGTGATGCCCGGCTCGAATTGCTGCATGTCTACGACTGGGCGGCGGTGTATGCCACCGACATGGGCTACGGCGCCTTACCGCTGGCCACCGGAATTTATGAAGCCTTGGGCAGCGCGCAACACGAAGCATTTGCTGCCCTGTCCGAACGCCAGGGTGTACCGACGGCTTGCCGACATTTTGTCGAGGGGCCTCCGGTACCGAGCATTTGCGAGTTTGCCGTCGAACATCACATTGACGTGATCGTGTTGGGCACGGTGCAGCACCATGGGTTGAACAAGTTGTTGGGCACCACTGCCGAACAGATCCTGCATCGTGCGCCTTGCAGTGTGCTGGCGATCAAGCCGGGACATACCTTGCAATCGTGAAAAAAAACGCCCGGTGGCGAGTCGTTTGCAGACTCGCCACCGGGCGTTTTTTTACAGCTGAAGACGGTGTATGACCTGACGGCTGTCGTCAGGATCGTGATGGGTTTCGAAGTCCAGGTTTCGCGCCAGTTCACGCATCGCTTCGTTGCCGGCGGAGTCCACCGAATACATCCGGTGAAAGCCGTTTCTGCGCGCAGCCTTGATCAGATGCTCCATCAACAGCGTCCCCAGGCCCAGGTGTTGCCATTCATCTGCAACGGTCACGGCGCATTCGCATTCATGCTCGCCGGTGGCGGCATAACGGCTGATGCCGATTTCGATCAGTTGGCTATTTTCATGCACCAGGGCGATGAACGCCGTGCGCTGCTGGTTATCGGTGTCCATCAATTGATCGAGCAGCGCCGTGCCGGGCTCGCTGATCTGCGCCAGAAAACGCATGTGCCGGGACTCGGGCGACAGGCGCTTGATGAAGGCATATTCACGCTCGCGATCCTTTTCCGCCAACGGACGGATCAACACATGACGCCCATCCTTGACGGCTTCAATCCAGTATTGCCCGGAGACTGCGGCGTAGGCGGCCACGGCCCGATCGTTGTGATCTTTGACAGTAAGCATGGGGTAATCCTCCATCCGGTTGGAAAGGCTGGCGCGCGAACACGCACCGTTCTTTCACTCCTTTTCTACGCGGTTGCCGGTGGCTGGATCTGATCTGGATCAGACGCACGCGATGGCGTCGCCGATTGAGGTGTTCGGGCAGGGGGGCAATTGGCTCAGCGCGGCGAGCGGTGGCAGCCGGCAACCAATTGCTTGAGGCCGTCCATGTTCTGGATCCGCACGTCGCGGCCGCTGATTTCCACCAGCTCCTGATCCCGCAGGTGGGCGATACCCCTGCAGATGGTTTCCAGGCGCAGCCCCAGATAGGAGCCGATTTCCTCGCGGCGCATTTTCAGCACGAAATCCTTTGCCGAGTAACCGCGCAGGCTCAGGCGTTGCGACAGGTTGAGCAGAAACGCCGCCAGCCGCTCATCCGAGTTCATGTTGCCCATCAGCATCAACATGCTGTGGTCGCGCACGATTTCACGGCTCAGCAACCGGTTGAGGTTGTGCTGCAGCGACGGCAGGCTTTGCGCGAGCTTTTCCAGCTGCGCAAAGTGGATCGGGCAGACCTCGCTGTCCTCCAGGGCAAAGGCGTTGCAGGCATGCTCGTCGGCGCTGATGGCGTCCAGCCCGAGCATCTCGCCGGGGATGTGAAAACCGGTGACCTGCTCTCGGCCGTCCACGGACAGCATGCTGGTCTTGAACGAGCCGATTCGCACCGCGTACAGCGAGCGCAGCGGATCGCCGGTGCGGTACAGCGCCGCGCCCTTTTTGACCTTGACCCGTTGCACGATAAGCGTATCCAGGCGCGCGACCTCCGCACCGTTCATCCCGATCGGCAGACACAACTCCAGCACGCTGCAGTTGGAGCAAGCAGTCTTGAGGTGTTGTGCCTGGAGAACAGGTGCTTCTGACATGGGGGAGATCACGCTGGCGGGGGTGGGTTAAGCATAGGTGTCACTCACCCTGACACCGATCTCATTCATGTTCCGGCAGCGCCAAGTGACGAACGGACACAAACTTAGACGCGGGCTGCCGCAGTTCGGCCATTGCTTGATAAAAATCAGAGCCGTCAGGGGGCGGCGCCGGATACTGGCCGAGCAAGTCGTCGATACACGATAGACAGGGATGTCAGGCTGGCCCTCGCGCCGGTACCGCACTGCCAGGACGAGGTTCGTATGCTCAGACTCAAACGAATGTTGTTGATTGCCCCCACCGAAATGACCCGCACCCCGGCCTTTGATCGCGCAGTGGCCTTGGCCCGGGCAACTGGCGCGGCGCTGCACATGGTGGCGTTCGATTACGTGCAGGCGCTGGCGGTGGCCGGTCTGTTTGACCACGACGCGATGGCCCAGGCGCGCGAGGGCTATTTGCAGGTGCACCGCCACTGGCTGGAGCAACAGGCGCGGTTCCAGGCGGGCAGCGGCGTGCAGGTCAGCAGCGAAGTGGTCTGGGCCAAGGCCGCGCCGGCGCACATGCTGGAGTACATCAAAGACTATCGGGCCGATCTGGTGATCAAGGATACCCATCATGTCCCGGCGCTGAATCGGGCTTTCCATCGACCGCTGGACTGGCTGTTGCTGCGCGACTGTCCGGCCCCGGTGCATCTGGTCACCGAAGCCCGTCATCCACTGCCGCTGAACATTCTCGCCGCCGTCGATCTGTCACATCTGGAGGATCTGACCCAAGGCCTCAACGAGCGCATCCTCGAACTGGCGGCAACGCTGGCAAACGCCTGTGGCGCGGCCCTGCATGTGCTCAATGTCAGCCACTGGTCGGTGCTGGGCGATGCGGCGATGAGCGTGCCGACCCTGAGTCTGGATCACAGCCTGTGCGAGGCGATCAACGACACCCAGCAAGAGGCTTTCGAGGCTCTGGCCGAGCGTTACGCCATCGAGTCTCACCGTCGACACCAGGTGACCGGAATACCACACAAGATGATCGAGCAGTTCGCCCGCCAGAACGCGTTCGACATGCTGGTGCTCGGTACCGCCTACCCGCAAGGCCCGAACTTCATCGGTGCAACCGTCGAGAGTGTCCTGAACCGGGCGCCGTGCAGTTTGATGATCGCCAAACCAATGCTCGAGCCGAACTGAGTCGGAGGCTGGCAAGCCTGTGTTGTGTCGCCAGGATTGTCCGTTATGAGTTGACGGTGAAACGCTTTTCAACCGATTTATCGGTTCCGGTGGTGTCAGTAATCTGTGCCCATGTTCAACGCAACGCCAACTACCTCAACCAAGAAAAGGGATTCAAACATGAGCACTGCAACCTACAACCGCCTGAACAAAGACGACGCCGTAGTCCTGCTGGTCGACCACCAGACCGGTCTGATTTCTCTGGTTCAGGACTTTTCGCCGAACGAGTTCAAGAACAACGTCCTGGCCTTGGCCGACCTGGCGAAATTCTTCAACCTGCCGACCATTCTCACCACCAGTTTCGAACAAGGCCCCAACGGCCCGCTGGTTCCGGAACTGAAAGAAATGTTCCCCGATGCGCCGTACATCGCCCGCCCAGGCCAGATCAACGCCTGGGACAACGAAGACTTCGTCAAGGCGATCAAGGCCACCGGCCGCAAGCAGATCATCATTGCCGGTGTGGTCACCGACGTCTGCGTAGCGTTCCCGACCCTGTCGGCACTGGCCGAAGGCTTTGACGTATTCGTCGTCACCGACGCCTCCGGCACCTTCAACACCACCGTCCAGCAAGCCGCCTGGAGCCGCATGACCCAGGCCGGCGCGCAAATGATGAACTGGTTCTCGGTCGCCTGTGAGCTGCACCGCGACTGGCGCAACGACATCGAAGGGCTGGGCAATCTGCTGTCGCAGCGGATTCCGAACTACCGGAACCTGATGAACAGTTACTCGGCGTTGACCGCTCAGCAGAAGTGACTGCAGCGTTGTGAACGTGAAAGCCTGCCCTGAAAAGCAGGCTTTCTCTGTTTGCGCCGCTGCATCAGCGTTACTACCCGGCGCGATGAACCGAGCGCTGGCTTCTGCGGGTTTTTGATCAGACTCAGCTGGGTTTTCCGTGACGTTTACGGCTAATCTGCGCACTCGCTGACGACAACAAGATAAAAACAGGAGTCACTGATGCAACCGATCCGTCTCGGTCTGGTGGGCTACGGCAAGATTGCCCAGGATCAACATGTTCCGGCGATCAACGCCAATCCCGGATTTCGTGTGGTGGCGGTCGCCACGCAAGGTAAACCCTGTGCCGGGGTGGAGAACTTTCACTCGTTGAGCGAGTTGCTGGAGAACGGCCCCGAGGTGGATGCGATTGCGTTTTGTACGCCGCCGCAAGGTCGGTTCGCACTGGTGCAGCAGGCGCTGGCCGCCGGCAAACATGTGTTGGTGGAAAAACCGCCGTGCGCCACGCTGGGTGAGGCGCTGGCCCTGGTCAGTCAAGCGCAGCAACAGGGTGTCAGTGCGTTGTTCGCCTGGCATTCGCGCTACGCCCCCGGTATCGAAGCCGCCCGCGACTGGCTCGCCAGCCGCACACTGCAAAGCGTGCAGATCGACTGGAAGGAAGACGTGCGCAAGTGGCATCCCGGTCAGACGTGGATCTGGCAACCCGGTGGTCTGGGCGTTTTCGATCCGGGCATCAATGCCTTGTCGATTGTCACCTATTTGCTGACGCAGCCATTGTTTGTCGAAGCCGCCGAACTGCGCGTACCGGACAACTGCCAGTCGCCGATAGCCGCGTCGATCAAGATGTCCGATGCGAACCGACTCGACGTGCAGGCCGAGTTCGATTTCGACCACGGTCACGACGAACTCTGGAGCATCGAGATTCGCTGTGCCGAAGGGGTGCTGCGTCTGGACAACGGCGGGGCGCTGCTGAGCATCGACGGCGTGCGCCAGGCGGTGTCGGAAGAGGGCGAGTACACCGCGGTGTATCGACACTTCCGGCAACTGATTGGCGATCGGGCCAGCGATGTGGACCTGCAGCCACTGCGGCTGGTGGCTGACAGTTTCTTTGTCGGCAGCCGGGTGGCAGTCGAACCGTTTTATGACCCGGCACGTTGATCAGTCGAAGCGGGAGAGCTGTCGCGTGATGACAGCGAACTTGAGCGTCAGGCCTAAGCTAATGCAAAAAGGGTATTTGTTCGTGGTTTTTAAGATCGTTTAGTTTTGTCTCACGACGAATCGAACGCATCAAACCGATAGACCCCCGATTGCCATGACGGCACACGCTGAATCGATCAAAGGCTCTTCAGGTTTGGTTCACACGGGAGTGAATCATGCCGCATACCCTCGATATCACCACGCTGCCGACGCTGGACCTTTCGTTGTTCGAAGGCACCGCGCAACAGCGTTATGAATTTCTTGAAAACCTGCGTCACGCCGCGCGTGACGTCGGCTTTTTCTATCTCACCGGCCATGGCATCGACAGCCACCTGCTCAAGCAGGTGCAGGATCACGCCCGGCAGTTCTTCGCCTTGTCCGAGCACGAAAAAAACGCCGTCGGCATGATCAATTCGCCGCATTTTCGCGGTTACAACCGTGCCGCTTCCGAGATCACCCGTGGTCAACCCGACTGGCGTGAGCAATTCGATCTCGGCGCCGAGCGCGAAGCGTTGCCGCTGGACGCGGACAGTCCGTGGGCTCGGTTGCAGGGGCCCAACCAATGGCCGGCGGCGCTGCCAGAACTGAAACCGCTGCTGCTCGAATGGCAACAGGCGATGACGCGCATGGCGTTGCGTCTGCTGCGTGCCTTTGCCCAGGCGCTGTCGCTGCGGGCGGACGCGTTCGATCAGTTGTACGGCGACAAGCCCAACGAACACATCAAGTTGATGCGCTATCCAGGCCAGGCCGCCAACGCGAGCCAGCAAGGCGTCGGCGCGCACAAGGATTCCGGATTCCTCAGCTTTCTCCTGCAAGACCAGCAGGCCGGGTTGCAAGTGGAAGTCGAGGAGGGGCGCTGGATCGATGCGCTGCCCCGCGACAACACGCTGGTGGTGAACATCGGCGAACTGCTGGAGCTGGCCACCAACGGTTATCTGCGCGCCACGGTGCATCGGGTGGTGTCGCCGCCCGCAGGCAGCGAACGCTTGTCCATCGCCTTCTTCCTCGGCGCGCAACTCGATGCCGTGGTGCCGCTGTACCCGTTGCCCACCGCGCTGCTGCGCGAAGCGCGTGGCCCGGCGAGTGATCCGCTCAATCCGTTGTTTCGCGATGTCGGCTGGAACTACCTCAAGGGACGGTTGCGTTCGCACCCCGACGTCGCCCGGCGCTTCTATGCCGACGCGCTGATGCCCGCCGCACCAGCTCGTAAAACCGCCAACGCCTGATTCATCACTCGCTCAAGGACTCCGCACATGTTGAAAAAAGCAGGTTTGACCCTGGCCGTGCTCGGCGCGCTGGTGACTTCGTTCGGCGCTCAGGCACTGGAGCCGTTGCGGGTGGCCGCCGACCCGGTGCCCCACGCGCAGATTCTCGCGTACATCCAGACAATCGATCCGCAACTCAAGCTCAAGGTCATCGAGATTCCCAACGGCGTGAACTCCAACGAGCTGTTGGTGCATGGCGATGTCGATGCCAATTACTTCCAGCATCTGCCTTATCTGAAATCCCAGGAACAAGCGCTGGGGCAGAAACTCGCGGTGGCCGCCACGGTGCATATCGAGCCGCTGGGCATCTATTCGCGCCGGCACAAAAGCTTCGCCGACGTGCCGGAAAAAGGCACCGTGGCAGTACCCAACAACGTCACCAACCTGAGCCGTGCGCTGTACCTGTTGCAGGACAACGGGCTGATCAAACTCAAGCCCGGTTTCAAGGATCCGGCAGCCGATCAGGCCACGCCCAAGGACATCGCCGAGAACCCGAAACAGCTGAAGATCCTTGAAATCGAATCGGCGCAAATCCCACGAGCGCTGGACGATGTCGACCTTGCGGTGATCAACGGCAACTACGCACTGGAAGCCGGACTGGTGCCGGCCCAGGATGCGCTGGGGCTGGAGAAGGCCGAGCACAATCCGTATGCCAACATTCTGGTGACCACGCCGACACTGCAAAACGATCCGCGCATCGCGCAACTGGCCAAGGACCTGATCTCGCCGCAAGTGGCGAAATACATCACCGATAACTTCAAGGGTTCGGTGATCCCGGTGGTGGATGCCAAACCATGATCGTCGTCGAGCAGTTGCGCAAGACCTACCCGTCAGCCGCCGCGCCGGCACTGGATCAGGTATCGCTGAGTATTCCCGACGGCGCGATCTACGGCATCCTCGGGCGCAGCGGGGCGGGCAAGTCGACCCTGTTGCGTTGTCTCAATCTGCTTGAACGCCCGGACAGCGGGCGAATCCTGATCGACGGCGTGGACCTGCTGACCCTGTCGCCCAGCGACCTGCGCCGCCAGCGTCAGCGCATCGGCATGATCTTCCAGGGCTTCAATCTGCTGCATTCGCGCACCGTGTTCGACAACATCGCCGTGCCGCTGGAAATCGCCAACGTCGGCAAACCGTGGCGCCATGTGCGGGTGCGCGAACTGCTGGAACTGGTCGGTTTGACGGACAAGGCGCAAGCGTTTCCCTCGCAGTTGTCCGGTGGGCAAAAACAACGGGTGGGGATTGCCCGCGCCCTGGCAGCGGAGCCGGCGTATCTGCTGTCGGACGAAGCCACCAGTGCACTGGATCCGGAAACCACGGCGTCGATTCTTGAGCTGCTGCGCGATATCAATCGGCAACTGGGCGTGACCATCGTGCTGATCACCCATGAGCTGGAGGTGGTCAAGTCGATCTGCGATCACGCGGCGTTGATGGCGGACGGGCGTCTGGTCGAGTCCGGCCCGGTGCCGCGCTTGCTCGCCGATGCGCAATCGAGTCTCGGCACTTCGTTACGTCCGACCTGCGGCCTGCCGCTGGGCCACGACATCCCCGGGCTCAGCTTCCTCAAGCAATACGGCGTGCGGGCGGCCCAGTCATGAACCGCGCGATCAACTGGGATGAAATCCTGCAACTGGTGTTCAACGCCACCGGCGAAACCCTGTACATGGTCTTGCTTGCCGGGCTGTTCACGCTGCTGATCGGTTTGCCGCTCGGGGTGTTGCTGTTTGTCAGTCGCCGAGACGGACTGTGGCCGCTGCCACGGCTCAATGCCGCGATGGGTTCGCTGGTCAATCTGGGGCGCTCGCTGCCGTTTGTGGTGATGTTGATTGCACTGATTCCGCTGACCCGACTGGTGGTCGGCACCACCCTCGGCAGCACCGCTGCGGTAGTGCCGATCACCATCGGCGCGTTTCCGTTTTTTGCGCGGATCGTCGAGAACGCGCTGGACGAAGTCGACAAGGGCCGCATCGAAGCGATCCTCGCCATGGGCGGCGACATCCGTCATGTGATTTTCAAAGTGCTGTTGCCCGAAGCGCTGCCCGCGTTGCTGGCGGGGATCACTCTGACGCTGGTGATGCTGATCGGTTTTTCATCCATGGCCGGGGTGATTGGCGGTGGCGGCCTCGGTGATCTGGCGATCCGATATGGCTATCAGCGTTTCAACAATGAAGTGATGGTCGCCACCGTGGTGGTGCTGGTCATTCTGGTGCAGGGCGTGCAGAGCCTGGGCGACCGGCTGGTGCGTTCGCTGGCCCATCGGCGTTAAGGAATTTTATGAGTGTCGTCGTGGCCCGCGCGCCGCTGGTTCAAGTGCGTGAACTGAGCAAAACCTTCGGCTCGAACCGCGCACTGGATCGCGTCAGCCTGCAGATTCATCCCGCCGAAGTGGTGGCGTTGCTCGGTGCCAACGGTGCCGGCAAATCGACGCTGGTGAAGATTCTCGCCGGCAGCCAGCGCGCCGATGGCGGCGAGATTTACATCGACGGCCAGCCCCGGCAATTCAGCTCGCCGCTGTCGGCACGCCGGGTCGGGGTTGTCGCGGTGCATCAGCAGATCAACGAGGGCATTGCACCCGGTTTGAGCGTGGCGGAAAACCTGCTGCTCGATGAGTTGTGCAAACCCGACGCGGACTTCTGGCTCAATCGCAGACGTCTGCTCGAGCGCGCCGCGAGTATTGCCGCCGGATTGGGGCTGGTGTTGCCGCTGGAGCAGCCGATTGAACACCTGGGCCTGGCCGAACGGCAGTTGGTGGTGCTGGCGCGGGCCTTTGCCTTGCAGCCGCGTCTGCTGATTCTCGATGAGCCGACTGCCGCGTTGTCGGACGCCGAGGCGCAACGGCTGTTCGGTCTGATCGACACCCTGCGCAGTCGTGGCGTGGCGATTGTTTACATCTCCCATCGCTTGTCCGATCTGCAACGGGTGGCGGATCGCGCCATTGTCTTGCGCGATGGGCGACTGGCCGGAGAATTCAGCGCACGGCAGTTACCCGAGGCGGTGCAGGCGATGCTCGGGCAGGCGCTGGACGGGCATGTCTACACGCCCGGCAACGTGGGCCGAAAAGTCCTTGGTGTGCGCGGTTTGCAGATTTTGCCGCGCTCCAGGCGTTTCGATTTCGACCTGCACCAAGGCGAAGTGGTGGTGCTGACCGGGCTGCTCGGCGCCGGCAAAAGCGAGATCGCCGAAGTGCTGTTCGGCTTGCGCAAAGCCGTGGCCGGCAGCTTGCAACTCGATGGCGTGGAATGGCTCCCGGGTTCGCCAAGGGCGGCGATTCGCAGCGGTGTGTTTCTCGCAGCGGAGGATCGCGCCAGTCAATCGTTGGTGCCCGACTTTTCCCTGCGCCGCACCCTGACGCTGCCGTTTCTGGAGCGCTTCACCCGTGCCGGTTTCATTCGCAACCGCGCCGAAGCCGCAGCGGTCGAGGCGCAAGTCGCGGCGCTGGGGATCAAGACCGCCGGGATCGAGGTGCCGATGAGCGCGCTGTCCGGCGGCAATCAACAGAAGGTCGTGCTTGGCCGCTGGCTGCTCGGAGAAGGGCGGATGTTGATCCTCGACGAGCCGTTTCAGGGCGTCGACGTGCGCGCCCGCCGCGAGATCGGCCAACTGCTGCGCGACAGTGCCGGCGGCCGCGCGACACTGGTGATTTGCGCCGATGTCGACGAAGCCCTGGAAATCGCCGACCGCATTCTGTTGGTGCGCGATCACGCGGTGGTCGCCGAATACCCGCGTGCCGGCCTTGAACGCGCGACCCTGGTCGCCGCACTGGCGGGCAGCGACGCTAGCGAAAATCCCTTTCACGCCACGCCAAGGAGCAGAGCGAGTGCCTGATTCGAGTTCATTGTTGTCTGCCGCTACGGCACCCGCCGAGCGCCTGCTGCAAGCGCTGATCCGCTACGGCCTGTTGTGGCTGCTGGCGCTGATCGTGGTGTTTTTCAGTGTCGCGGAGCCGGCGTTTTTGCGCGTCGGCAATCTGTTCAGCATCTTGCAGTCGGTGTCGATCGTCGCGCTGCTGGCCCTTGGCGTGACGCTGACCATGGCCGTCGGCGGACTTGATCTGTCGATTGGTGCGGTGGCGGCGATGAGCCTGATGATCGCCAGTTACGTGATGGTGGTGCTCGGTTGGGGCGCGGTGCCGGCGGTGCTGATCAGTCTGGCCGGTGGCGCACTGGTCGGGCTGCTCAATGGCTGGCTGATCGTCAAGCTGCGGGTGCCGGACATTCTCGCGACGCTGGGCAGCATGTTTCTGGTGATCGGCGTGCAACTGATTCCCACCGGGGGACGCTCGATTGCGGTGGGCATGACCTTGCCCAGTGGCGTGGAAACCGAAGGCACGTTCAGTACGGCGTTTCTCGCCCTCGGCCGCGGACGCTTGTGGGACGTGGTGCCGGTGCCGGTGTTGATCACGGCGTTGGTGGCGCTGGCGGTGTGGCTGTTTCTTGAGCGCACGCGCATCGGCCGGTTGTTTTATGCGATTGGCGGCAACGAGCAGGCAGCGCGATTGGCAGGCGCGCCAGTGCAGCGCTTCAAGTTGCTCGCTTACGTACTGTCGGCATTGCTCGCTTCGCTTGGCGGGTTGCTGTTGGCGGCACGCCTGGGTCGGGGTGATGTCAGCTCCGGCAACGGTCTGGTGCTCGACGCCCTCGGCGCGGCGCTGATCGGTTTTGCCGTGCTCGGGGCGAAGAAGCCCAATGCCTTCGGCACGTTGGTCGGCGCACTGCTGGTGGCGTCGCTGCTCAATGGCCTGACCATGCTCAACGCGCCGTATTACGCGCAGGATTTCGTCAAGGGACTGGTGCTGGTGCTGGCCCTGATGTTCACCTTCGGCCTCGCGCATCGGGCGCGCTGAGCCGGTTCATTTGTCGCTGCAAGGAAGATGTATGCACGGTTCAATCAAGCAGTTCGCACGCCATTGCCTCGCCGGCGCGGTGCTCTCGGCATTGGCTTTGAGTGCTCAGGCCAAGGCATTGCCAGGTGCTCCGGCGCCGTTCGATAAAGGTCAGGTGCAGATAGCGCTGGTCGGCTATCTGTTTTCCGGGGACTTTCCCGAGGCGTACCTGCGCGGCGTGGAGAAACAGACCGAGGCGCTGGGGGCCAATCTGCGGGTGTTCGATGCGCGGCAGCAGGCGGCGAGTCAGGGCGAGATGATCGATCAGGCGATCGACCTCGGCGTGGACGGGATCATCGTGCAACTGGGCCTGGCGGAAACCCTCAAGGGACCGATTGACCGGGCGATCGCCAAAGGCATCAAGGTGGTGGCGTTCGACGTTGACCTGAACAGCCCGCAAGTGACTCAGGTCGAGCAGGATCACCATGCACTGGCGCGACTGGCGCTGGATCAGGCGGTGAAGGACAACGGCACGCGGTTCGATGCCGGTTACGTGTACATCAGCGGCTTCACGCCGATGGAGCGCCGCGACGAGATCTGGAGTCAGGTGAAAAAGGCCAATCCGGGCATCATCGAGAAAGCGCGCTTCGGCACGCTCAACCCGCCGATTGCCAACTCGGTGGCGGATCAGGCCAGCGCAGTGCTGCGCGCCAATCCGGATATCAGCGTGATCTTCGCGCCATTCGACGAGTTCGCCAAAGGCGCGAAGATCGCCGTCGACGAGGCCGGGCTGGGGCGCAAAGTGAAGATCTACAGCGCCGACATCTCCACCGCCGACATTCAGATCATGAAAGAACCGGACAGTGCCTGGGCGGCGACCGCCGCGGTCAATCCGCAAGTGGCGGGGGCGATCAGCGTGCGCAGTCTGGCGATGTTGATTGCCGGCGAAAATCCGGGACATCAGGTGTTGGTGCCACCGACCCTGATCACCCGTCAGCAGTTGCTCGATCTGGACGTGAAAAACGTCCGCGACCTGGCGCAGAAACTCCCGGCGTTCGGTGATACCGCCAACGTGGCGCGGGCCGAGTGGATTCCTGTGGCGAACTGAAAGTCCTGAATCTTTCACCGATCCCTGTAGGAGTGAGCCTGCTCGCGAAGAGGCCATTGCAGCCAACATCTGCATTGACTGATACACCGCTTTCGCGAGCAAGCTCGCTCCCACACTGGATTTCAGCCGGGAGTAAAAAGTCAGTTCACTCCAATAACAACTGTAGGAGTGAGCCTGCTCGCGATGAGGGTAGAACATTCAACTTCTTCAGTGGCTGATACACCGCTATCGCGAGCAGGCTCACTCCTACAAAAGATCTTTGGCTGATCTTGAATTAGTGGGTGTTAGTTAGGGTTTAAGTGTTTGTCCAGCAACACTTGTGTTGCTCTAAAAACAACTATTCAGCCCGATCTAACCTAAGTGTTATTGGTTCTTTTACGGCAGGCCTTTGGCCCGTCTAGCATCGGTGTTCAAGGGGAAACAACTGACTTTGGGGATCCTGCGCTTCACTGACTAATCACGCTAAAAAGCCTTCACCGCCTTCCTGATTTCTACAACTACAGCAGACATTGCCGCGCATTGATTGCCGACCCTTTATTGTCGGCAACGGCCGGGTATTAGCTGCGATAAAGGAGCTGTCACATGTATCACCGTTCCCGTTCATTACTGGCCATCGCGGTGGTCGGTGCGATCTGGCAAGTTCCGGCGCAAGCCGAAGACACTTCCACGCGCGTTAACGATGACACACGGCTGGGTACCGTGCTGGTCACTGGCACCCGTGGCACTGCTCGCACGGTGCTCGATTCTCCGGTGCCGGTTGACATATTGACTGCCGCCGATCTCAAGTCCACCGGCGCGGCCGACGGTGAGCTGGGTCAGGCGCTGCAAACGTTGCTGCCATCGTTCAGCATGCCGCGTCAGTCCAACTCCGGTGGCGCCGACCATGTGCGCGCCGCACAGCTGCGCGGCATGAGCCCGGATCAGGTGCTGATGCTGGTCAACGGCAAGCGTCGTCACACTTCAGCGGTGGTCAACGACTCGTCGAAAATCGGTCGCGGTACGGCGCCGGTGGACTTCAACTCGATCCCCATCAGCGCGATCAAACGCATCGAAGTGCTACGCGACGGCGCCGGTGCGCAGTACGGTTCCGATGCGATTGCCGGGGTGATCAACATCATCCTCGACGACGCGCCCGAGGGCGGGGAAGTGTCCACCAGCTACGGCGCGTTTCACACCCATCAGGACGCCATCGGCAGAACCACCACCGACGGCCAGAACAGCGTGACCACCGCCAAGATCGGCACGCGCCTGGGCGAAGAGGGCGGGTTCATTCGTGGCGGCACCGAGTACAAAAATCGCAACCCGACCAACCGCGCCGGTTTCGACGGTTTTGCCGATACCCCGGACCAGCGCAACTACGTGATGGGCGACGGCCTGGCGCGGGACGTCAACCTGTGGTTCAACAGCGAGCTGCCGCTGGCCGGCGGCAAGGCCTACAGCTTCGGCACCTACAACCAGCGCCACACCACCGGCGCCGAATTCTATCGCTACCCCTACGAGCAGCCGCAGTTCTATCCCAACGGCTACCTGCCGCAGTCGCTGGGCGACAACAAGGACGTCTCTGCCACCGCCGGTTTCAAAGGCATGATCGGCGAAGACTGGGACTTCGACAGCAGCCTTACCCATGGCCGTAACCGCTTCGACGGATCCACCCGCCGCACCCTTAACGTCAGCCTCGGCGAGGACTCGCCGACGAAATTCGACACCGGCGATTACGAGCTGCGCCAGACCACCACCAACCTCGATTTCAGCCGCGAACTGCGCTTGGGCGGACGCTCGTTCGTGCTGGCGCTGGGCGGCGAATATCGCTACGAAAACTACCTGACCTACGCGGGTGACGAGGCCTCTTACATTGGCTCCGGCGCTGATGGTGCCAACGGTCTGCGCCCCAGCGAAGAGTCGGACCTGGACCGCAACGTGTTCGCGACTTACGCCGAGTTGTCGGGCGATCTCACCGAGCGCTTCTTCGTCGACGCCGCCACGCGTTGGGAACATTACGATGATGCCGGCAGCAAACTCACCGGCAAGCTCAGCGGTCGCTACAAACTGACCGAGCAGTGGGCGCTGCGCGGTGCGGTGTCGAACAACTTCCGCGCGCCATCGCTGGCGCAGAGCGGTTTCCAGAACACCACCAGCAACTTCGGCGAAGGCGGCACGCTCACCGATATTCGTGTGCTCTCGGTCAACGACCCGATCGCCCGCGCGCTGGGGGCCGAGAAGCTCGATCCGGAAACCTCGAAGAACTTCAGCTTGGGGCTAACCTTCCAGCTCAACGAACGCTTCGACGCTTCGCTCGATGTGTTCCGCATCGACGTCAAGGACCGCATCACCCTGTCGCAGCGCATCGGCAGCGACGCCATGGAGCAATACATCAACGACAACTTCGGCGTGGCCGGGGTGCACGACGTCAACTTCTTCACCAACGCCGCCGACACCAGCACCCACGGTGCCGAACTGGTGCTCAACTACCATCAGCCGCTGTACGAAGGGCAACTGGGCCTGACCACCGCGTACACCTACAACCACACCAAAGTCACCAGCACCAAAGGCACACCCTCGCAACTGACGGCGCTGGGGATCGGCAACGATGCACTGGTCGGCGTTGAAGAAACCAATACTCTGACCGACGCTGCGCCCAAGGATCGATTCGTGTTTTCCGCCAACTGGGCCAGCGAACACTGGGGCCTGCTCGGGCGTCTGACCCGTCAGGGCGAGACCACCCGGGTGTTCGATTTCGGCGACTCGCAACCGGAGCAGACCTATGGCGCGGTGTGGCAACTGGATGCCGAGGTGACCTACAAATTCACCCCGAAATTCAGCGTCGCCCTGGGCGGCAACAACCTCACCGACAACTACCCGGAGCGCTCCGGCTCGGCGATCAATTACGGCGGCAACCTGCCGTATGACGTGCTGTCGCCGATCGGCACCAACGGCGCGTACTACTACGCCAGCGCCACCTACGGCTTCTGAGCCGATCCGCCACGGATGGCGGACTTTTTGCGGAACTCTCCATGAATCACTCCAACGGCCCCAAGCGCCATCTGCCGGTGCTGCAGGCGTTGCTGATCACGCTGGGCATGGTGATCACCACCGACATCCTGAAAACCGCGCCAACCGTGGCGCTGAACGTCGGGCCTGCCTGGTTCTACTGGGTCTGGGTGCTCGGCGGCCTGGCGTCGATGGCCGGGGCGTTGTGCTTTGCCGAAATGGCCGCGGCATTTCCACATCCTGGCGGCGACTATCACTTTCTGCGCACGGCCTATGGCGAGCGCATGGGTTTCCTGTTCGCCTGGTCGCGCTTTTCGGTGATGCACACCGGCTGGATCGCCTTGTCGGCGTTCATGTTTGCCGATTACGTCAATGCCGTGGTGCCGCTCGGTCGATACGGCTCGGGGCTGTTTGCCGGCGGGGTGATCGCCGGGTTGGTGCTGCTCAATCTCACTGGCAAGCACATCGGTTTCATCACCCAGACGTTGTTGGTCGGCTTGTTGGCGCTGGGCTTTCTGAGCATCGCCAGCGCCGGGGTGTGGCTGGCGTGGCAGGGGATTGAAGCGGCGCCAGCGAGCGTTTCGGTTGCGCCGGAAAACACCGGTATGGCCGGGTTTTCGGCGGCGATGATTTTTGTGTTTCTGGCGTTTGGCGGCTGGAGCGATGCGGCCACATTATCGGCGGAAGTGCGCGATGGGCGGCGAGGGATTTTCATCGCCATGCTCGGTGCGCTGACGCTGCTGATGGCGATTTATCTGGCGCTGAACTGGGCGTTTGTGCGAGGCCTGGGATTCGCCGGACTGGCGGCGAGCAATGCACCGGCGGTGGAACTGTTGAACCGTGCATTCGGCGCGCCGGGGGTGCTGCTGATTCTGCTGATGGTCGGCATCGCGGCCATCGCTACCATCAACTCGACCTTGCTGGTCGGCGCCCGCACCACCTATGCCGCCGCCCGCGATGTGCCGCAGTTGCGTCGTTTCGGCGAGTGGCACGAACGCGACGGCGTGCCGCGCAAAGCCTTTATGGCGGAGGGCGCGGTGGCATTGTTGCTGGTGTTGTTCGGCAGTTTCACCCAGAGCGGCTTCAACACCATGGTCGAGTACCTGACCCCGGTGTACTGGCTGTTTCTGAGCTTCAGCAGCCTGGCGTTGATCATCCTGCGCCGGCGTTTCCCTGAGGTGCCGAGGCCGGTGAGGGTGCCGTGGTATCCGCTGGTGCCGCTGCTGTTTTTCGGGCTGTGCCTGTACATGCTCTATTCGAGCGTGACGGTGGTGGGGTGGGGCGCGTTTCTGGGGATTGGCGTGTTGCTGGTCGGTGCGCTGCTGCTGGCGGGATTGAGCCGCCTGGCGTCGACGCCTCGGCAAGCTCTCGGCCAGATCAGCGATTAGAACGATACGTCGGCCGGTTGCGACAGACGCAGTACCGACAAGTCCCCGGTAATGCGTTTGTACGCCAGTCGAATTGCCTCGATGTTGCCGGCGTTCTGCGGATTGTTCTCGTGCAGGATCACGATCACCTTGGTGCTCAGCCGCTCAGGCTCTTTCGCCCCATGATCACGCCATTGCCCATAGGCATCGAACACGGTGAAACCGTCGGCAAACCGCGACGTCACTTCCTTGTCGAGAAACTCGCGCCAGCGCGCCGGGCTGACCGCGCCTTCCTTGCCATCCACGGTGCCCACCGAGAAGTACAGCTCGGTGCGAATCCACTGCGCCTGTGCCGGACGCGTGGCGTCGCCTTGCAGGGTTGAACTGGTGGGGTCTTTGGTGTGCACCGAAACAGCAGGAGGACTGGCGCACCCGGCGACAGCGACAAACAGTGCAGCCAGTAACAGGCGTCTTTGCATGGAATATCCCTTTTTATGAGTTAGTGCAGACGCGCAATTATAAGGGGCGGGGTTAATAGCCATAAAAGATTAAAAAGTGGTTTTTTGGTTGATTAATGGAATAAGAAACCAACGAGTCCTGGATGCTCAATGTACCGCCGCCTTCGCGGGCAAGCCCGGCTCCCACAGGTTGTGTGGTGTGCTCACGGTTGGTGATCAGCACAGATCCAATGTGGGAGCTGGCTTGCCAGCGAAAGCGGTGTGTCAGGCAATGAAGGTGCTGGATGTACCGCCGCCTTCGCGGGCAAGCCCGGCTCCCACAGGTTGTGTGGTGTGCTGATCGACGCTGGGAAACGCCATCTGCAAATAGGCCGCTCAGCGCCCCTCATGCTGCTTGCGATAAGCCCCCGGTTGCACCCCCACCGACTTGGCAAACGCCCGGGTAAACGCGGCGATCGACTGATAGCCCACGGCCGCGCACACCTGTTCCACCGTGTGATTGACCCGTAGCAACTGGCAGGCATGCCGCATGCGCAACGCCAGCAGCACTTGCCCCGGCGATTGCCCGGCCAGTTCGTTGAAGCGTTTGAAAAACGCCGAGCGCGACAGGCCGATACTCGCCGCCATGCTCTCCAGCGACCACGGCAATTGCGGTTGTTCGATCAACTGGTCCAGCAACGGCGCGAACTGCGGATTGCGCGCCAAAGCCACGAGGCCGCCGAGGCTCTGGTTGTCGGCCATCTGTTGGCGCAACACATACAAAAACAGCAGATGACTCAAGCGTTCGAGCAGCGCCGAGGAGGGCGCCGGCAAGCGTTCGCACTCTTGCAGGATCAACTCGAACAAGGCTCGCGCGGCGCTCGAAGAAGGATCGCCCGCGCGCAGGATGATCCAGTCCGGCAAGCCTTCGATGATCAGCGACGACAGCCCGGACTTGAAATGAAAGAACCCGCAGACCAGCCCGACGCCATCCTGTGCCTGACTGTCGAGCGCGGTCATGGCCCTGCGCGGCAGCGTTTGGGCGAGTGCCGGCTCTTCGGCGCTGGAGAGGCGGTAGTTCAGATCGCGCAGCAGAAATACCGCATCTCCGGCGTTTAACACTATCGACTGCTCCTGCCCGTCAATGTGCAGCCAGCAGCGGCCCTGCACGATCAAGTGAAAACTGGCGCGCGCCAGTCCGTGCGTACTTGCATGCCAGCCACCGCAATAGCGCCCGACGTGAAACAGGCTGGCATCGAGTTCGAGGCTTTCTAATAACCAATCAACCAGTGGGCTGGACGAAATCATCTAATGGAAACACTCAGGAGCAAGTAATCGCTACTTTAGAATATGGATCGAAATTTTTATAACCAACAGACTGGCCGGACACTCAACAGCAGGAGTCCACTCCATGTCGCGCCTTACTCTACACACCGTGCAAAGCGCTCCCGAAGCCGCCAAACCGTTTCTGGAAAATGCGCAGAAAAACTCCGGATTCATTCCGAACCTGCTGGCCGTGCTGGCCAATGCCCCGGCCGCGCTGGAAACCTACGTTACGGTATCGGCGCTCAATGGCAAGTCCGAACTCAGCCTCGCCGAGCGCGAAGTGGTGCAACTGATTGCGGCGACCAACCATGGTTGCGATTTCTGTGTCGCAGGTCATACCGCCGTCGCGCTGAATAAGGCAAAACTGCCGCCGGAAGTGGTCAGTGCGCTGCGTGAGAAAGCCACCGTGCCCGTGGAAAAACTGGAAACCCTGGCCGCGTTTGCCCGCGAAGTGATTGCCACCCGGGGCAAGGTCAGCGACCAGACCTTCAACCAATTCAAGGCTGCCGGCTACACCGAAGGCAATGCGCTGGAAGTGATCCTCGGCATCAGCCTGGCGACCCTGTGCAACTTCGCCAACGTGTTCGCCGACACGCCGCTCAACCCCGAGCTGGCGCCGTATCGCGCGTAATCGGCCAGCGCTTCAGGCCGCATCGTCTATGGTTGATGCGGCTGCGTACAAGGAGAGAAACGACATGCTCAATCAGGCATTGACGCAATGGCTGGAACACAACGCCCAGGCCCTGGATGCGGGCGACGGCGATCCGCAACAGGTGCTGACGCAACTGGCGCAGGCCGGCGTGCTACGGGTCGGCATCAGCCCGGCGCTGGGCGGCAGCGGTGGCCACGTCAGTGATGCTGTGGAAACCCTGGCTGCCGTCGCCAGCCATTCATTGGCGGCGGCGTTTGTGTTCTGGGGCCAACGGGCCTTTATCGAATACCTGCTGCACAGCCCCAACACTGCGCTGAGGGAAAAACTGCTGCCGGCGTTGCTCAGCGGCGAACTGGCCGGCGCCACCGGTTTGTCTAACGCGATGAAATACCTGTCGGGCATCGAGGCACTGCAAGTGCGTGCCGCCAACACCGCAGACGGCTGGACCTTGAACGGGCGCCTGCACTGGGTGACCAATCTGCGCAAAAGCGGTTTCGTGGTGGCGGCGGCAATAGAGCACGAGGAGGGCGGTTCGCCGTTCGTGCTGGCGATCGCCGATGACGCTGCCGGCGTACAACGTTCCGCCGATCTGCAACTGATGGGGCTGCAATCGAGCAACACGGCTGCGATCGATTTCGCGCAAGTGGCGGTCGGACGCGAATGGCTGCTGCATGAAGATGCGCGCAAGTTTCTGCCAGCGGTGCGCCCGGCGTTCCTCGGCTTGCAGTGCGGCATGGCGATTGGTCTGGCGCGACGGGCGCTGGCCGAGGTCGAAGGACATTTGCAGGACGGCCGTTCGATTCTGCTGGAGCCGTTGCAGGAACAACGCGAGCAACTGGCGCAGAGCGTCGATGCGCTCAAGCAGGGTCTGCACGACGGACGTTTCCTGACCCAGCCGGGCGCCTTGTTCCAGATCCGCATCGCGCTGGCCGAATCCGCTGCCAACGCCGTGCAACTGGAACTGCAATCCAGCGGCGGCAAGGCTTATCTGACCGAGCACGGCAGCGGTTTCGCCCGGCGCTGGCGCGAGTCGGCGTTCGTGCCGATCGTCACTCCGAGCCTGGTGCAATTGCGCGCCGAATTGCAGCGGCAGAAACGGGAAGCGACGGCATGACGGCGCCGGTGCTGGAGGCGCAGGGCATCAGCCTCGGCTACCCGCGAGAGCAGGGCTGGCACACCGTGCTGGAGCACTTCGACCTGCAATTGCAACCCGGCGAAGTGGTGACGATTCTCGGCCCCAGCGGTGTCGGCAAATCCAGTCTGCTGCGAGTGCTGGCGGGTTTGCAGGCACCGCAACAGGGTCGGGTGAGCCTGCTTGGCGAGCCGCTGACCGGTGCGCATCCACGAGTGGCGGTGGCGTTTCAGGACCCGAGCCTGCTGCCGTGGCTGACTTTGGAAAAGAACGTCGCCTTCGGTCTCGACTTCGCCCGCCAGCCGCACCTCACGGCCGAGCAGCGCAAGGCGCGGATCGACCACGCCATCGCTGCGGTCGGCCTCGAACACGCGCGGTTGCAGCACCCGATGCAGTTGTCCGGCGGCATGGCCCAACGCACCGCGTTGGCCCGCTGTCTGGCACGGCAGCCGCAGGTGCTGTTGCTCGATGAACCGTTCGGCGCGCTGGATGAAATCACCCGCGCCGACATGCAGCAGTTGCTCCTGCAACTGATTGCCGAGCACCACACCGCAGCCGTGTTGATTACCCACGACATCGACGAAGCCCTGCTGCTTTCCGAGCGGATTCTGCTACTGGGTAACAGCCCGGCGCACATCCTCGGCGAGTGGCGCATCGACCTGCCTCAGCCGCGTGCCGAGCTGGTCGAGGAACTGGGTGCGCTGCGCATCGACATCCTCAAAACCCTTCGGCGGGCGAGCCGCAACCCCCTCACTCAACCTGTGCCCGCTACGTCGGAGATTGATCATGTGCCTGGACGACTTCACTCACACACGTCGTGACTTCCTCAAACTCAGCGCGTTGCTGACCGCTGGCGGCGCGTTGCCGTTGCTCAACAGCCTCAACGCCCGCGCCGCGTCCGAGCCGAATGCGCCGGTGCGCATCGGTTATCTGCCGATCACCGATGCCACGCCGCTGCTGGTCGCGCACAACAACGGCCTGTTCGAAGCCGAAGGCATCCAGGCTGAGCGCCCGGTGCTGTTGCGCAGTTGGGCGCAGGTGATCGAGGCGTTCATTTCCGGGCAGGTCAACGTGATTCACCTGCTGTCGCCAATGACCGTGTGGGCGCGTTACGGCAGCAAGGTGCCGGCCAAGGTCGTGGCGTGGAACCACGTCGGCGGCTCGGGCCTGACCGTGGCGCCGGGCATCACCGAGGTCAAACAACTCGGTGGGCAATCAGTGGCGATTCCGTTCTGGTATTCGATCCATAACGTGGTGGTGCAACAGCTGTTCCGCGACCACGGTCTGGTGCCGGTGAGCAAATCGGCGAGCGCCGCGCTGGCGCCGAATGAAGTCAATCTGCTGGTGCTGCCGCCGTCGGACATGCCGCCGGCCCTGGCGAGCAAACGCATCGCCGGCTACATCGTCGCCGAGCCGTTCAACGCCCTGGCCGAGGAACTCAAGGTCGGCCGCGTGCAGCGCTTTACCGGCGACGTCTGGCGCAATCACGCCTGCTGCGTGGTGTTCATGCACGAGCAGGATCTGAACAACCGCCCCGAGTGGTCGCAGAAAGTGGTCAACGCGATCGTCAAGGCGCAGGTCTGGACCCGCGACAACCGCGCCGAGGCGGCGAAATTGCTGTCCAAGGACGGCGAAAATCGCTACACGCCGCACGCGCAACCGGTGCTCGACCGGGTGCTGTCGCCGGCCACTAGCGACCGCGAGCAGTATCTGGCCAGCGGGGCGATCCAGCACAGCCATTGGGACGAGCAGCGCATCGATTTTCAGCCGTACCCGTTCCCCAGCTACACCGAAGAACTGGTCAAACGTCTGAAGGACACGCTGATCGAGGGCGACAAGGGATTCCTTGCCAACCTCGATCCGCAGCAAACCGCCCGGGATCTGGTAGACGATCGCTTCGTGCGTAATGCCATTGCTACAGTCGGCGGGATGAAGGCATTCGGATTACCGGAAAGCTTTGATCGCAGCGAGGAGTTCAGCCTCTGATGCGTCAGCGATCTTCTTCGACCGTTCGTGGTTTGTTGGGTGTGGCGGGGCTGTTGTGCCTGTTGCTGCTGTGGTGGCTGGGCGTACACGTGTTCGGCGGCAACGACAGCCTGACGCTGCGCTTTTCACCCGAGGCAACCCTGGCCAGCCTTGGCGAACTGCTGCTGCGCCCGGAGCTGTACGAGCATGTGCTGGTCAGCCTGAAGCGGATTCTGGTCGGTCTGCTGCTGGCGCTGCTGATCGGCGTGCCACTGGGCTTGATGATCGGCAGCTACCGGCATCTGGAAGCGGCGACCACGCCGGCGTTTCAGTTTCTGCGGATGATTTCGCCGCTGTCGTGGATGCCGGTGGTGGTGATGCTGCTGGGCGTTGGCGATCAGCCGATCTACTTCCTGCTGACCTTCGCCGCCGTGTGGCCGATCCTGCTCAACACCGTGGCCGGCGTGCGCCAGCTCGACCCGCGCTGGCTGCAACTCAGCCGCAGCCTCAGCGCCACCCGCTGGGAAACCCTGCGCAAAGTGATCCTGCCCGGCGTACTCGGCCATGTGCTGACCGGAGTGCGGCTGTCGATCGGCATTCTGTGGATCGTGCTGGTGCCGTGCGAGATGCTCGGCGTCAGCGCCGGGTTGGGCTACTTCATCCTCGATACGCGTGATCGACTGGCGTATTCGGAACTGATGGCGATGGTACTGCTGATCGGCGTACTGGGCTTTGCCCTGGATGCGTTCGCGCGCTGGCTGCATCGGCGTTGGGCGCCGGCGTGAGGCTCATCGCGAACAGGCTCGTTCCCACAATGGATTAATGACAAGCATGCATTCCGTGTTTAGCGTAGAACCCCTTGTGGGAGCGAGCCTGCTCGCGAAGGCGGAGTGTCGGTTGTCGGAGATTTTGCCTGTGCCGGCGTCTTCGCGAGCAAGCCCGCTCCCACAATGGATCAATGGCAGGCATGCATTCCGTGTTTAGCGCAGAACCCCTTGTGGGAGCGAGCCTGCTCGCGAAGGCGGAGTATCAGTCGCCGGAAATTTTGCCTGTGCCGGCGTCTTCGCGAGCAAGCCCGCTCCCACAATGGATAAATGGCAGGCATGCATTCTGTGTTTAGCGCAGAGCCCCTGTGGAAGCGGGCTTGCTTGCGAAAGCGGAGTGTCAGTCGCCGGAGGTTTTGCCTGTGCCGGCGTCTTCGCGAGCAAGCCCGCTCCCACAGGGGGGCTGTTACGGGGCGGAGGCTGGTTTCGCCAGCGCAATCCCCGCATCCCCCAACCGCTTGAGAATTTCGAACAGCAAATCACTCTTGGTCCCGCCGACAATCCGCGGGCTGCCGACGTAGCCGGTCACCGTCAAGGTGATGCCATCCGGCGACAGCTTGCTGAAGCGCACGTACGACGCTGGTTTGTCGAGGATGTTTTCGTTTTCGCGGTAGGTGTTCAGCAGCAATTCCTTGACCTGTTCGGGGTCGATGTCCAGCGGGAACATCAGCTCCAGGCTTGCCACCCCCTGGGCGCTGCCGCCGAGGGTGACGTTGCGCAGGTTCTGCGAGATCAGTTGCGAGTTGGGCACGATCACGATGGAGCGGTCGCTGAGCTGGATTTCCGTGGCGCGCACGTTGATCCGGCGGATGTCGCCCTCGACGCCGCTGATGCTGATCAGGTCGCCGACCTTCACCGGGCGTTCGGTGAGCAGGATCAGCCCGGAGACGAAATTCTTGACGATCTCCTGCAAACCGAAACCGATCCCCACCGACAGCGCACTGACGATCCACGCCAGATTGGTCCAGCGCACGCCCAGCGACGACAGCGTCAGGAGGATGACCGTGGCATAACCGATGTTGGAAAACAGCGTGCTCAACGACGCGCACATGCCCGGATCCATGTCGGTCTTGGGCAGGAATTCATTGTCGAGCCAACGGCGCAAAGCGCGGATCAGGTAGATGCCGATCAGCAACGCCAGCACGGCATTGATCAGATGCGCGGGAACGATGTTCAGCTTGCGCAACCCGGCGCCGCCGAGAATGCCCATGACATTGCTGGTCAGTTGCCCGAACGTGGTGCCGATGCCGCCGACGAACAGGGTAATCACCGCCAGCAACAGCAGCCCGGCGCGGCTGGCGCCGGACAGCACAATCGAAATCTGCTCCAGCCGCCGGTCGCCCATGCCCAGGGTCTGCTTGATGGTCTTGCCGGCCGAGTAGCGCGGCGAGAACAGGTATTCGCAGGCATCCTTGACCACTTGAACCAGCAAATAGAAACCGGCCAGCACGATATAGGCCCAGACCAATTCATAGGTGACGAAGCGGGCCAGCGACACGTAGCCGGTGAGCAAGGCCAGCGCCGATATGCACATGCACACCGTGGCAATGCTGTAGATCGCCCCGGCAAACGTGCTGCCGGCCTCCGGTTCATTGGCGGTGAGCAACGCTTTGCGCACTTTGCCGACGCGCAACAGCAGCGGCACTAGAATCACGATCACCACGATGGCAATCACCCCACGCTGGGCGATCACGATCTGGCTGCTCATGCCGGTGGCGTTGCTGACTTGCACCAGAGTCACCAGCACCAGCAGGGTGGCGGCGAGAATCCGTGGATAGGGCTGGAGCGCCAGTGCCACTGAGTCGGCTATCGCCGGCAGCCGCCATGAGGGATGTTTGGTCGACAGCAGTGCGCGGCTCAACGCGGTGATCAGGACGCAGGCGTAAACGGCTTTTTCAAACTCCTCGGAAAAAGTCTGCAGCATGGGCGTCAGTGGTTCGTGGCGGGTGCAGGCGTAGAACAGCAGATGCAGGGCGATGGCCGTGGTGCCAAGGGTCGCCAGCGCCGAGGCGAATGCCAGCGCGCTACGGCGCAAGCGCCCCTCCGGCATGCGGTGGATGCACAACCAGGTCAGGCCACGCTCGGCGAGTCGGCGGCCGACCGTCCAGAAAGCCAGCGCCAGCAGCACCAGCACGCAGGTGAAAAAACGTTGCCCCGGTGCCCAGACCGTGGCCCAGGTGAGGTTCACCTGATTGATGAAAAAATTCAGTCGCTGGCGGTCATCCGGCTCTGGCGACACCAATGGCGACCAGAAGGCCGGACTCAGAATGCTGTCGGTGCGCAGCGTCAGTTCGCTTTCGAGCAGTGTGCGGCGAATGCCGGCGATTTGCGTGATCAGCTCGGCTGCGCTTTGTTTGAGCGCGGCAAGGCTTTTGAGCGTGGCGTCGACCTTGTTTTTCTGTTCGCCGAGCATCGCCCGTTGTGCGGCGATTTCCGCCTGTTCGGCGGCAATCTGCGTATCCGGCGCCGCGCCGAGCACCCCCAGTTGCACCGCCAGTTGTGCCTGCTGCGGCAACAGAGAAGCCGACAACCGATCGATGTCCAGAATGAACGTCTGTACCCGGTCTTGCGGGCCTTCGAGCTGGTTGTAGTTGTTGGCGGCGGAAATCTGCTGCTTCAGCCCATCGAGGCGCAGTTGCAGGGCTTGCAGATCACTTTGCGAGACCTCCACCAGCGGCGCCGCAGTAGTCGCCGAAGGCGCCGGCAAATCCGCCGCCCACAACGCCGAACTGCCCGCAGCGAGCAGCAGCGCGACAAAAAACAATGAGTTCAATGTGTTGCGCATGAGAGGGGCCGGTTCTCGTTGATCACACAAGCTATGAGGTTAGGTGATCGAACCGGGCACGGCGGAAAATTTCAGGCGAGCAGGGCGGGCCAGTAGCCGGCCGTGCCGTGTACGCCCTCAGTCTCAGCTAAGTATTGGCTCGTATCTTCCCCCCCCAGCGCAAGTTCAGCGCTGGACAGGAGAGGCGATCCACACATGAATCCCGCAAAAGCCGGATGGCTTAACAAAGTCCCCGAAGTGACACTGGCCTTCTGGGTGATCAAGATTCTCTCGACGACCGTGGGCGAAACCGGCGCCGACTTCCTTGCGGTGGATGCCGGTTTTGGTGCTGGCTGGACCAGCATCGGCATGGCGCTGTTACTCGGGTGCGCGCTGTTCTTTCAAATGCGTAAAACCGCGTATACGCCCTGGATCTACTGGTTGACCGTGGTGCTGGTGAGCATCGTCGGCACGCAGATCACCGACATCATGACCGACATGCTCGACATCAGCCTGTACGTCAGCACTGCGGTGTTCTCGGTGTTGCTGGCCGTTAACTTCCTGATCTGGTTCACGATGGAGAACAACCTGTCGATCCGCGAAATCAACACGCCGCGGCGCGAGCTTTTTTACTGGTCCACTGTGCTCTGCACCTTTGCCCTGGGCACTGCCGCCGGGGACCTGGCAACCGAAGCGTTGGGGTTGGGCTTCACCGTCGGTGCAGTGATATTCGGCGCGCTGATCGCGGCGACGCTGCTGGCCTGGCGGATGGGGGGCAACGTGGTGCTGACCTTCTGGATCGCCTACATCCTCACCCGTCCGTTCGGCGCCTCTCTCGGTGACTTGCTGACTCAGGCCAAGACCTACGGTGGCCTGGGCATGGGCGCCGCCTGGACCAGTGCGATCTTCCTCAGCGTCATCGTGCTGCTGGTGGCGGTCGCGCAGATCAGCCTTGGCAATCGCAAAACCCTCACTCAATAAACGTTTGGATACCCATCAAGGAATCAATATGCACGCCTTCAAAACGGCTTTTCGCCACGTCGCGATCATCTCGTCTCTGGTACTGCTCGGTAGCCTCGCCGGCTGCTCGAAACCCGCCGACAAGCCCGCTGCCGGCACGCCGACCAGCTCTTTGAGCGCGCCGCCGCAATCGGGCTCGAAGCTGGGTGACCTGAGCGAGTTCCGCAACATCGCCGCTGACGTCAGCACGCTGGTCGAGAAAAACGACCTGCTCGGCGCCAAGACCCGGATCAAGGATCTGGAGACCTCCTGGGACTCTGCCGAAGCCGGCATCAAGCCGCGTGCCGCTGCCGACTGGCATGTACTGGACAAGGCCATTGACCGCGCGCTGGATGCCCTGCGCGCCAGCTCGCCGAAGCAGGCTGACTGCAAGGCGGCCATGGATGATCTGCTCAAGGCCTTCGATTCGATGAACGGCAAGCAGTGATCGCAGCGCTGAACCGGCGGCGGACAAACGTCGGTTCAAGTGCTTCAATACAGGCGCGATGGCAATGACCGTCGCGCCTTTTTCTGTCGGAGCGCTGCATGCGGATTCTGCTGGTCGAAGATGACCTGATGATTGGCGAAGCCATCGAGGCGGCGCTCAAGGAAGCGAGCTACGCCACCGACTGGGTGAAAAACGGCCTCACCGCGCTGGCGGCGCTGGACACCCAGACCTACGATCTGGTGTTGCTCGACCTCGGCCTGCCCGGCAAGGACGGGCTCGATGTGCTGGATGCCATTCGCGCGCGCAACAACCCCGTGCCGCTGCTGATTATTACCGCCCGCGATGGCCTCGATGATCGGCTGCGCGGCCTCGATGGCGGTGCGGATGACTTCCTGCTCAAACCGTTCGCCATGGCCGAGTTGCTGGCACGGATGCGCGCGGTATTGCGCCGTCGCGGCGGTAACGCGCAATCGTTGCTGGATAACGGCGAGGTGTCGCTGAACCTGATTTCGAAACAGGCCTCTACCGCGCAAGTCGCCGATGTGCAGCTTTCCAGCCGCGAGTTTGCGCTGTTACAGGCACTGTTGATCCGCCCGGGGGCGATTCTCTCGCGCAGCGAACTTGAAGACCGGATTTACGGCTGGGGCAACGAAGTGGAAAGCAACGCGGTGGAGTTTTTGATCCATTCGCTGCGGCGCAAACTGGGAAACCATGTCATCAGGAATGTCAGGGGAATGGGATGGATGGTTTCAAAAGGCGTTTGAGCGACTCGGTGCAGTCACGGCTATCCATCACGCTGTCACTGGCGATACTCATCGTCGCCTTGCTCGCCGGTGCATTCGCGTTCATCTCGGCACTCGACGAAGCGCACGAAATGCAGGACGAAAGTCTGCGTCAGGTGGCGCTGCTGTTCGATCGGCAGCACATGACCCTGGGTTATCCCGCTGCCGGGCAGGTCGTTGGCGATGACGAAGACTCGCGGATCACCGTGCAATACCTGGCCGACAGCAGCAAAGCCGTCGGCACTGATGACGCGAGCATTCCGTTGCCCTTTCCCCTGACCCTGGCCGATGGTCTGGCGACGCTGAATATCGCTGGTGAACACTATCGTGTGCTGGTCAGAACCACCTCGGCAGGCGAACGCATTGCGGTCGCGCAGGAAGCCGATGTGCGCGACAAGGAAGCCCGGGAAAGCGCCTGGCGCAGCCTGCTGCCATTTCTGATTCTGTTTCCGGTGCTGCTGTTGGTGGTGGGGGATCTGGTGCGCAAGCTGTTTCGCCCGATCGCGACGCTCTCGGCGGAAATCGATCAGCGCGACCAACAGGCCCTGCATGCGATTGATGAACAGCACTTGCCGAGCGAAATCCGGCCCTTCGTCGTGGCGATCAATCGATTGCTGCGCCGCGTTGCGCAGGCGATGGAGGCGCAACGACGGTTTATCGCCGATGCCGCCCATGAACTGCGCTCGCCGATGACGGCGCTGTCGCTGCAGGCTGAGCGATTGGCCGCTACGCCCATGTCGGCTGACACCCGGCAGGACTTTCTGCCGCTGGCTCAGGGGATCGAGCGCAGTCGCAAGCTGATCGAGCAATTGCTCGCTCTGGCCGCCGCACAATCAATCGCGCAACGCGCCGAGGCTGCCGTGTCGGTGCATGCAGTGTTCCGCCGAGTGCTGGAAGACCTGCTGCCACTGGCAGAGAACAAAGCCATCGATATCGGCGTGGAGAGCGTCGAAGATGTGCAGGTCGTCATCAACGAACTGGATCTGATCATCCTGATCAAGAACCTGGTGGATAACGCCATCCGCTATACCCCGGCGGGCGGACGAGTCGACCTCAGCGTCGAACGGACGGAGCGGGGCGCGCGCATCGAAATCAAGGACTCGGGGCCGGGCATCCGCGCCGAAGAACAGGCGCTGGTGTTCGATCCGTTTTACCGCAGCCTGGGCACCGGCGAGGCCGGGTCCGGGTTGGGGCTGTCGATTGTCAGAGCGATCGCCGAACGGACGGGGATTCGGGTGGGTTTGAGTTTTGTCGATGAAGTGGGGCGGTGTGGCTTGCGTGTTTCGCTGTGGTTGAAAGATAGGTTGTGAGAGAACCCTGCATTTAAAAAAGCGACGGTGACAGGCATGCTATGGCTCACGCCAATGTTCGGACGTCAGGGATAGTCAGCTCCATGTGGAAAGTTTTGTTGCAAAGACTCACCGGAAAAACATCCACCACTGCAAAAACCGAACGCTCAGTAGATCCAGTAGATCCAGTAGATCCAGTAGATCCAGTAGATCCAGTAGATCCAGTAGATCCAGTAGATCCAGTAGATCCACCTGAAGTATTGCCAGTGCGTGACTGGAAGTGGCTGGTCATGTCCTGGGATGGATTCCACAGGGAGGCCGGTCTACGGCAAATCCGCTCATCGCAATCGACCGAGCGGCTGGCGTCCATTATCGTGCGGCTCAACGACTGGGTGCCGCAGGTACGTGCGGCGGCCAGAGACGCTTTCGCAGACTACCTGACCCCCGAGTATGGCCCTTGGCTGATCGCCAAGACTCCCGCCATCCTTGCCCTTGAGCAGCGCCGACGCGAAGACCACGGCGCTACCATCCAAAAGCTTGAAGCGCTGCTGGCAACACCTGAATGCCTCGCGCAAACCACAGCTGCCTTCGAAACCAGCCGTGGCGCCTGTACGCGGTTGTTTTTCAGGGTACTCGCTCAGACAAAGCGCGCAGATGAGCTGGAGGCGTTTCTTGTCGCGAGCCTTCATCATGCAGATTTCAGTGTGCGGCGAGCTGCGCTCGGCAGGGCAATGGCGCTGCCTCTGGAATCGGCGCAGAAGGCCATCGCCTATGGACTCGCCAGCAACAGCAGCATTCTCCGGCGCCTGTCGTTTCTGCAAGCCATTGAGTTGCAAACGGATCGCACACGACTGATCGAAGACTTTCTGACCGACCCATCGTCTGCAGCAAGATCGACTGCACTCTGGGCCGCCAGAAAGTATGGCGTCGACCCGTTGCAGGT
This sequence comes from Pseudomonas sp. PS01299, assembly GCF_029960145.1. Classification (NCBI taxonomy): domain Bacteria; kingdom Pseudomonadati; phylum Pseudomonadota; class Gammaproteobacteria; order Pseudomonadales; family Pseudomonadaceae; genus Pseudomonas; species Pseudomonas sp. PS01299. The sequence continues at coordinate 33,608 of NZ_JASCPO010000015.1, forward strand.
ACTTCAAGCGCAACTGGCAGGCGAGATTCCCGCCACCAAAGCCCGTTGGCTTGGCGTACTCGGGTTGGCGCAGTCGCTTGGCATGGCAATCCCGCAAGGGTGGATGAACGCGGCCCTCAGCCAAAACAGTGGCGAGGTTCGGTCACTGGTCCTGAGCCTCGAAGGAGAGTGCAGGCCTGATTTACTGATCGCGGCGATCGCGGATCCGTCACGCCCGGTGTTCGAGGCGGGAGTACGCGGCCTGCGTCCGCAGCCATGGAAAGTCATCGAGTCAGCATTCAGCGCTCAGCTCGAAACACTCTGGCCTGCGCTGTCCGCCTCTCGACGTCAGGCGCTGCTTGAGCTGATGCCCAAATGGATGCAGGCCGGGTATCTGTTGCAGCAGCTGTCTCGCGCACCTGCTGAACCTTCCGTGCTTGAGCAGTTGCGTGCATGGGTCTATGGCCAGACTTACTCGATTACTGACCGCGAAACATCAGAAAGCGAGCGTGCCCGAATTGTCGAGAAACTGACTGCGCTTGAGAAGGACGGGGCATTACCGACAGGGTCGGTTGCCAGGCTGATATGAAGTTGAAACCGGTGGGATACGGGCAGAACACTGATGATCCCGTCGCATTGAGCTTGATAATAATGTTTAAGCTAAAGGATCGTTATTTTTTTTAACTAGGCTCATCAACCATTGCGGTATTTTGAGTTATATTCACCGTGAACGGCCGAATCGACGTTATTGATAAAACAATTTCATAGGTTTTTACAGTAGAAAGGGGTTTGTCAGCGTATTCAAGGACAAAATGGAAGTTGAGGTGCCGGCTTTCTGCGTGTAACTTGAAATTTGCAAAAAACCGGCTGGATACCAGGAAGGGTTGGAAATGTAATGGTGTTTTTCTCAGGATATTCTTAACGATAATAGACCAAACCCTGCATTGCTGACATCAAATTCACTTCGAATGATGTTGTCGTCTGGGAGAATAACTGTGGGCCCATTACAAGCCAGATATAACGAACCAGTACATTCTTGCGCATAAACCGCGTCGCCGCTCCAGAGGGGAAGAACAGTTCCTTTTGCGCCATACTTGAAAAGTAGCTGCCCCCGTTTGGCTCCTGGGCCGTGATATGGATATCGCGTATCACCCTCGACGCTTTCTTTACATCCACCAGGTCCGCAGTAAGGATATCGCAAGGCCCCTACAGCATTTACCACAGATTTTTCTGGTTCGGGGTCTGGAGCATATCGCCAACATGCACTGCGTTCCAAGATAGCTGGCATTGGCATTGACATGAAAGCATTCGGGCTATATCCATCACTATCTATAAGTTTCCAGTTGGTCCAGCGGGGGAGTTTCGTACTTTTCCACCCGCACTGTGCGTAAACCGTATATATCATGTCTTGTTTTGGCGTAATCGCTGGGTTTCGGGCGATTATTATTTTTATATTTCCTGAGTTTGATTCCAAATCATCATTTGTGGTGTTGATTCTGAAATAAAGCTCACCCTCTTCGTTTAAAGTGGTGAAGCTGTATTCATTCCAGACGGGCTGTGCCAGTCCATTCTCACCGTACTTATAAATTAACTGTCCCGCGCGTGCACCTCTACCACTGTAGGGGCAGCGTTTATCTGCCTCTACACTGTTGCGATTACCTTCTGGTCCGGAATACAAAGGTTTTTCGGCTCCGTATTCGCAATCCCAAACGCTTCTGTGTTCTTTGCTTGTTTCGGTGTGAAACCAAATTTGCGGGTATAGGATAGGTACGGGTAATAACAATGTTCTGTTGTTTCCCAAGTCAGCCCAGTTTCGATATCGTGCTGAGATGGTTTTAATCTCGTTGTACGTTGTAACCGCTCCTGGTCGGTGGATGCTATATCGGTCGGGGCGTTTGAATGGATCTGTGGCAAAACCATATTCAACGATATCCTCTACCATTGCTGTGATAGCAGCAGAGAAATCTCCTCCTGCACTGACTGCGATTCCCATGTTTAAGTTCTCCCTAAATGATGGTGGCGATTTTTCGAAACGTTTTTCATTTGTTTAAAACAATTGAAGCTATTTTGTCTTTAGCTGTTTGTTTTATTTCTTTGATGGCGAAATCGACGGCAATGTGTTTCACGCCTTGAGCTAATAAATTTTTGTATGCACTTTGATATTCGCGTTCAATTCTTTTTCTTTCCAGGTTTATGTTGAAAGCGTCTGTGGCTGCCTTAAATTCTTCAGGTGTTGAATTAAATTTGATGGGAGGAATTTCAATAGTGATGGTTCCGTATTCATTTTCTTCCGGGGGGTTAAAGTTTAGTTGTACGGAACTTGTGATGTTCAGCTTTTCCTGAACTTCTAAAAATCTTGTGTTGTATTCGCGTTGCAACTCATTTGTTTTATTGTTGATGATGTCTGACTCTCTTTTGTACCACTTTGACCAAATGGCTTGTTCTACACAGCTTTGACTGATATTGGCCGAACTGTTTTTAGCGTTTGAACCGATAAAGCGCTGAATGTGTATTTGATCATGCCAGTTTCCATCTCCAAGCCTAAAGCGACAGCGATATCCATCCTCGCTAGCAAAAATATCCCCAAGCTCGGAGATGGTTATTTCAATTTTGTCAAGCGTGTCTTCATAATATTCTAAAGTTCCGGTGCGCGAACTAACTGAAAGCTTTAGTTCCTCTCCGATTTTATGTAATATCAGTCGTTCCACGACTGTGATTCTTTCGTTTTCATTATCAATTTTTGGTCGGTTCATTTGTTCTGTGTATATAGCTGATTTGGTTTCAGTGTCGACTGGGTATAGGTCCATTTTTTTCTCGAAATTGTCTTTTTGTTGAATGGGAGTTGGGAGATCTAATTCTAAAAGATAGCGCCTTTTACGCCACCTGTCAGAAGTGACAGGTTTTTATATTTTTTTGTGACTTCGGTTATAGCATTCTGAAATAACTATAACGTGTGGATTTGGATGTTTTGCTGGGAAAACAACAGTGAATCTCTGCGCAAAATACTTGGCAGCTATTGTTTCGGATGACCAAGCGTCGGAGTTTTACTTTAAGTTCGTCAGATTAATGGTTGGCCATGAATCCAGCGAATTTAATAGTAAGTTCGGGAAAGCAACGCTTCCAGTGCGGTTGAAGCATTCGCCACCGGTCAGAGGCTAAACAGTCGGTAAGCTGCAGGTCGTGGATGCCAAAGATGATGAAGTCTCTAATGGGATACGGGCAGCAAGACTGTTCGGTTCATCAAATGCCTGGGTTCAGTAGTTTTCGTTTTACCAGGAAGGTCGCTTAAGCGGTTTCAGAAGGGGCGCTCTGGGACATTGAGGCTGCATGCGCAGAAATGGGCAGAGCGTGATTCAAAAAAAAACTGCTCAAAAGACCACCCGGCCGGAAATACAGTGCTGAACGGCACCGCCCACCCAGACGCTGCCGTCCACGTTCTCAATGTGCAATCGGCCGCGGCGGCCCATGGCGGTGCCTTGGCTCACGGTGTAGCGGTCGCCAAGGATGCCTGAGCCGATCAGCCACTGAGCCAGGCTCGCATTGAGGCTGCCGGTGACGGCGTCCTCGGCGCATTCCTCGCCCATGAAGGCTCTGACTTCCACGTCCGTTTCAGCGTCGGGACCCGCCCACGGCGCAATAACCCCGACATTCAGCCCCTGCAGTGCCGCGTAATCAGGCTTGATCGCCAACAGGTCTTCACGACTCGCCAGCAACACGCCCGCCCAACCCGGACCGTTATCGACCCATTGGCTCGCGCGGATCTGCCCGGTGGCGAGGCCGAGTCCTTGCTCGATCAGGTTGAGCGTCGTTGCCTCCAGCGGCCCGCTGCGCACCAATGGTGGCGCGGCGAAAGCCAGTTGCGGACCTTGCTTGCGTACCCGAATCAAGCCCGCCGAGCACTCCTGAACAATCTCGAGCTGCTCAGGGTTGTCGTTCCGTGCCAACCACACCTTGCAGCTGCCCAGGGTGGGATGCCCAGCGAAGGGCAGCTCACGCAACGGTGTAAAGATGCGGACACGGTAGTGCGCGTCCGGCGCCTCGGGCTTCAACAGAAAAGTGGTCTCACTGAGTTGAGTCCAGCGGGCGAACGCCTGCATCTGCTCGGTCGTCAGCCCATCAGCATCCACCACCACTGCCAGCGCATTACCTTCGTAGGGGTGATCGGCGAATACGTCGACTTGTTCGAACTGCAGCGAGCGTGGCATTGAATGTCCTTATAGGTTGAGTTGGGGAAGGTTTTTTACGCGGATGGATTCGGATCACGTCTGCTGGCTTTCAGGGCCTGTCCACGACATTTCAATATGCGTGTCTGTCGTGCCAGTCTGGCGAAAGCCCAGTCGTTCATAGAGCTTCTGCGCCAGAGTGTTCGTGCGAAAAGCGCCCAACTGCAACGGCACCTTGCGGGCAGCGGCTTCCAGTTGGAGGTTCTTCAGAATCTGCGAGCCAATGCCCTTGCCTTGGTATTCGGGCGAAATAGCGATGTTCTGAACATGGATTCGGTCTTCCTTTTCCAGTATTTGCACATAGCCAACAAGCCGGCCGTCTTGTTCAATAACCGAAGTGGCTGTGCATGCGAATTCCACCGCGAAATTTGCGCGTTGCCAACTCTCATCCCAGCCCCATATTTTTTTGATGTGTTCGCGGAAGACTGCTCGATGCAAGTCGAAGAGGGCTGTCAGGTCGCTATCCGTGGCGGGGCGTGCGGTCATGCGGGTCTCTGATTTGTGCTTTTGACCTGGTGAGGCTAGTGGCTGCAACAAAAAACGGCAATTCGGATCGATATGCCGCGCAGCATCTGACTGGCCCAAATACACTCAAAGCGCCACCCGCTGCAGAAACTTCCTGACCTCCAGCGAATACGCCCCCGGATGCGAAAACCTGAACATATGCCCGGTCCTCGGCATGACGACTTCCTGCGCGGTCTTTATCCCCTTCAGCAGGATCCCCGCCGCCTCTCTGCCGATCAGCCTGTCTTCCTCGGGCGTGAGGATCAGCGTCGGCACGTCGATCTTTGCCAGCAGGGCGGTGTAGTCGACGGTCTCGATCGAGCGCACGCGGTTGACGTAGGCCTTGGGTGGGGTTTGCTCGATGAAGAAGGCGCGGCTGTTGGCGGTTGACCAAGGGATTTCGCCTTCCTTGTCGAACGACGAAGCCAGTTGTGCGGCGTGGAGGCGCAGGGTCGTCTGTCGATAAAATGGCCCGGGGAAGAACGGCGCCAGCGCGGCCAGCGTTTTCAGCAGGGGCGAGGTGATCGGGTTTTTGGCGAAACCGCCGGACAGCACCAGGCCCTTGAGGCCTTTTGGCTGGCGCGTTGCAACCGCGATCGAGGCGACCGCGCCGTAGGAGTCGCCCACCAGCACGTAGCATTCGAGATCTTTCACTTGATCAACGATGAAGTTGGCGAGCGTTTCCAGATCAGCGACGTCGTCCGGTAAGCGCAACGTACGCATGGCGCGGTGCTGCAAGTGGCTGAGTTGGTCGAGCTGCCACGGCGCACCGGCGAAGCAAGGGACCATGACCAGCGTGGGCTCGGTTTGCATGAGAATTCCAGGGATGTTGAACGGATGTCCGCACTCTAGGAGCACCGAGGCGCGCGATCCAATGGCATTGGTGCAGCCTCTCGATGCACGAGGTCGATCATCAGTCGCCGATCAGCATTCTGGTGATCCATTCAACCGCCGGCTCGTTGGCGCGCCCGCGTGCGCGGACGACGAAGACCTCCCAGGTCGGTAGCGGCAAAGGCAATTCAAAAATGCTCAGCTGTGCGGTTTCCTGCAGCTGTAAAGCGATGCGTTCGGCGACCACGGCAATCGATTCCGATGCGCCGATCATGAACGGTACCGCCAGAAAACTCGGGCAGGTGACGCTAACCTTGCGGCTGCGACCGAGCTGTTCCAGCGCGTCATCGACAGCGCCCCGCGCGTCGCCCCGGGGCGAAATCAGAACGTGCGGCAGACGCGTGAAGTCATCCAGTTCCATATGCAAATGTTTGCCGCGCTTGACCAATGCCGGGTGCCCTTTGCGGGCGATGCCGACGAATCGCTCCTTGTGCGCGAGCTGGCAATCAAAGCGTTGCGGCACTTGCGCAAACGAACCCGAACCCAACACCAGGTCGATCTCGCCGGCGTCCAGTTGGCGCATCGCCGACTCGCCATCCACCGGCCCGAGTTTCAGCACCACCTCCGGCGCCGCAACCTGAATTTTCGCCAGCGCCGGGGCGATGACGGTCAGCACGGCGTGATCGGTGGCCGCTATCCGCAGTGTCGCCTGCAGACGCGCTGGATCGAACGGCCCCCGTGGGCTGGCGACCAGCCGCACCGATTCGAGCACCGCCGCCACTCTGGGCATCAGCTCGATGGCCAGCGGCGTCGGTGCCATGCCGCGAGGGTTGCGAATGAACAACTGATCATCAAACGCCGTGCGCAAACGCGACAGGGCATGGCTGGTGGCCGACTGCGACAGATGCAGGTGCTGCGCCGCACGACCGACGTGCCTTTGCGCCCAAAGCGCCTCAAGAACCACCAGAAGATTGAGGTCGAAACGCGTCAGATCCAGCGGCTTCATGGGGTGTTGGCCTTTTCATCATTCGATGTTCGCCACTTTCCTACAGCCACTGGCTGAAAGCTACAGCCCGATCTTTCCTGGCAGGCATGCAGGCGTGGTCGCCTGAGAAGGTATAGGGCGAGACGACGCGGTTGTTCAGCCGTCCTTTCCGTGGCGCGTAGCCGGTGTATCAAATGCCCGTCGATGTCGGCTCGCAATGTACCCATGACAATTTTTTGATTGTGATAAGCGCCAGATTTTACGATGAGTCATCGCCCATTTAGAGACTCACCATGCACATCGCCATCCTGACCTTTGAAGGCTTCAACGAACTGGATTCGCTTATCGCGTTCAGCATTCTCAACCGCGTCAAACAGCCAGATTGGCGCGTGTCGATCGCCAGCCCGACGGAAAAAGTGCGCTCGATGAATGGCCTGGTAATCGAGGCTCAGGTGTCATTGGAGGAGGCGAGCGACGCGGACGCGGTGTTGGTGGGCAGCGGAAGTCTGACCCGGGATATCGTGGCGGATACCGAGCTGATGGCGCGGCTACGGCTCGATCCGCAGCGCCAGCTTTTGGGCGCCCAGTGCTCGGGCACGCTGATCCTGGCAAAGCTCGGCCTGCTCAATGACGTCCCAGCCTGTACCGATCTGATCACCAAGCCCTGGGTGGAGGAGGCCGGTGTGGCGGTGCTCAATCAGCCGTTCATGGCCAAGGGCAATGTCGCCACCGCTGGCGGTTGCCTGTCCTCACAATATATGGCGGCCTGGTTCATCGCCCGTCTGGCCGGTGTGGAGGCCACCCGCAACGCGTTTCATTATGTGACGCCCGTTGGCGAGAAAGAGCTCTACATCGATCGGGCGATCGCGAACATCGAGGCGTATCTGTAAAGCGCGTTTAATCGACGCCTGAAGCAGCGAATCAACTCTCACGGGTTTCAACCGGTTCGGCCGCCGCTTCGGCCGCCAGTTTCGCGCGGTCGGCCTTGCTGATGTACTTGGGCTTTTTCGGCGCGAGTTTGGCGCTGGCCTTTTTGGCCTTTTCCTTGAACAACTGCTGCAGTTTCTTTTGGCGGTTCATGTTTCTACTCGGAGAAGGGGAGCCGGGCATATGCCCATCCAGCGCGCATTAAAACCGGCTCGGAGCGATTTGGCGAGTCTGTTGCAGCGATGCAGGATCAAACGGCTCACCGGTGTCCGTCATCAGCCATTTCGCAAAGGGGTTGCCGCGGCCGGGGTCATGGCTTCGACGCCGCCAGAAAATCGCTGATCAGCGCTACCACCTGCTGCTGGATCACTTCACGCGGGCGCGCATTGTCGCGATCCTGGCAAATGACGCCATCGCCCGGTGCGTCTTCCTCGAGCATCTCGATCGCTCCCGGTTTGCAGATCGACGTGAAGCTGAAGTGAGTGGCGTCGTTGATCTCGACATAACGTGTGGTAGCCGCTGGCAGGCGTTTGGCCAGATCGGCGGATTCCAGTTGCGCCGGCAGGTCTTCGGAAGGTGCGCCGGCGGCGATCACCAGCGTCGGTACTGGCAACGCCGCGAGGCTTGCGTCGGTCATGCCGCGTGACAGACCCAGGTCCAGCGAAACGATGGCGCTGACTGGTTTGTAACGCCGGTCGGCCGCCAGGTCGGCTTTGCCTTGCGCGGTGCTGGCGGGGTTCATTTGCTTATAGACGTTGCAACTGGCGAGCTGCGCATGGGCCTTGCAGTCCTCGGCAAAACGCTCGGGGTCGAAGCGTGCACCGGCGATTTCCAGAGCCGTCCAGCCACCGAGCGAATGCCCGACGACGGCAATCCGCTGCGGCGCCACCGCGCCAAATTTTCCCGGCTGCGCCACAACGGCTTCGATGGCCCGCCGCAGATCGACCGGCCGCTGCCACAGCTGCGCCGCCGCTTGCGGACTGCGGTCGTGGGTGGTGCTGCCGGGATGGTTGACTGCCGCGACGATGTAACCCTGATCGGCCAGCGCACTGGCCAGCCACATCTGATTGCTCCAGTTGCCACGGTAACCATGCGACAGCACCACCAGCGGATGCTCGCCGACGGTCGGCGGCGCATCGCGCACCGCAGAGGCACTGACGAACACCGGACTGTCGTCAATCACCTGCGCGGTTGCATGGGTTGTCGCCGGGTACCAGACGACCATTTCCAGCGGCCGCTGCGGATCCGCCAGGGTTGTGCGGTGGAAGCCGATGGGGTGCGAGTCCGCGAGTGCGCTGGTGGACAGGCCAAGCAGAAGCAGGGCGCCGAGAGCTGTTTTCAAGGTTGATCTTCCATGAGTGCATTTGTTGTTTTGAGATACGGCTGCGCGCAGGTTAGTAGACCGGTTGCAAAGAAGATAGTGGATGCCTCGACTGTGCAGTGACAGGCCGAATCCGAAACAAGACCGCGCCCGTCCGGATTTGAAATACCCACCATTGCCCGCTAGAGTCGCGCCCCTTGTCCGGCCAGCAGCGCCGGCGATGGCTGGGGAAGAGGGCGGCAGTTGAACGAACACACATTGTCCATGCGTCTGGAGCGGGTGGCGGCGCATGTACCGGCCGGCGCGCGCTTGGCGGATATCGGCTCGGATCACGGCTATCTGCCGGTGGCCCTGATGCGACGTGGCGCCATCGTTGCGGCGGTGGCCGGCGAGGTGGCGCTGACGCCGTTCCATGCCGCGGTGCGCACGGTGCGCGACAACGATCTGCAGCAGCACATCAGCGTGCGTCTGGCCAGTGGCCTGGCGGCGATCGAGCCTGATGACGGAATCACCGCGATCAGCCTCTGCGGCATGGGCGGCGAGACGATTCGCGACATTCTCGACAGCGGCAAGGCGCACCTGCGCGGGCACGAACGGCTGATCCTGCAACCCAACGGCGGCGAGCAACCCCTGCGCCAATGGCTGATGGACAACGGCTACCGCATCCTCGACGAGGAAGTGCTGCAGGAAAACCGTTTCTTCTACGAAATCATCGTCGCCGAGCGCGGCGCACCACTGAGTTATAGCGCCGAACAGTTGTACTTCGGTCCGTTGCTGATGCAAGCACGCAGCCCGGCATTCCTCGCTAAATGGCAGCGTTCTTTAAGGCAGAAACAGAAAACCCTGAACAGTTTCAAACAGGCGCGCCAGGCTGTGCCCGAGGAGAGGCTGGAAGAGGTTGCGCGGCAGGTGCAGTGGATGACTGAGTTGCTGGCGTGATTTGCCGTGTTGGCTGTTGCACTCCTTCAGGTTTAAAGTCAGCTTCAAGGTTAACGTGCTGCGGAGTCGGACATGAGAATTGGTGAACTGGCAAAAATCAGCGGACTGGCGCCATCGCGTATCCGCTTCTACGAAGCGAGCGGGTTGATCACTTCAGTCGCGCGCAAAGCCAATGGTTATCGCGATTACGCCCCCGACACACAGTGGGTGTTGCATATCATCACCGGCGCGCAGGCGGCAGGTTTCTCCCTGGAGGAAATCCGTCAGTTGATGCCGATGAACGCGAGTGGCTGGCAGCATGACCAGTTGCTCAGTGGCTTGAAGCAAAAGGTCGAAGAAATCGAGGTGCTGCAGCAACGGCTGGCGCAGAACAAGGAACAACTTCAGCTCGTCATCCAGGGCATTGAAGGCAAGCCCGTGGGAGTGGCGTGCGCGGACAATGCGCAAATGCTGATAAATCGACTGCGCGAACAAGGTGTGGTGGGCGCTGCAGAGTGTCGCGATGTGGCGCGTTAAAGCGCGAATCAGCTAAAAAGGCTATTGACCTTAAAGTTGACTTCAATCTTATGGTGGCCTCATCTCCAGTTGAGGACTGCCCCATGAATGTGTTCGACCCCCTGACCTTACCCAACGGTTCGACCATCAAGAACCGCATCGCCAAAGCCGCCATGGAGGAAAACATGGCGGACGCCGACCAGGCGCCCTCTGCAGAACTGATGCGTCTGTATCAGGCATGGGCCGACGGTGGTGCCGGGCTGATCATCACCGGCAACGTGATGGTCGATGGCCGCGCCATGACCGGGCCGGGCGGCGTGGTGCTGCAGGATGATCAGCAACTCGACAAGTTCAAGCGCTGGGCGCGGATCGGCCGTTCTGCCGGTGCGCAGTTCTGGTTGCAGATCAATCATCCGGGGCGCCAGATGCAGTCCAACCTCGGGCAGAAAACCTGGGCGCCGTCAGCGGTGCCGCTGGAGCTGGGCAAGCTGTCCAAGCGTTTCGCCACGCCCCACGCCATGACCGCCAGTGTGATTGAGGACGTCATCCAGCGCTTTGCCAATACCGCACGCCTGGGTGAACAGGCGGGGTTCACCGGCGTGGAAATCCACGCCGCCCACGGCTATCTGTTGAGCCAGTTTCTCTCGCCTCTGACCAATCAAAGGATGGACGAGTGGGGCGGCTCTCTGCACAATCGTGCGCGGTTGTTGGTCGAGATCGTCAAGGCAGTCAGGGCAGTGGTTTCTGCAGAGTTTGCCGTAGCGGTCAAACTCAATTCCGCCGATTTCCAGCGCGGCGGATTCACCGCTGACGACGCGAAAAAGGTCGTTGAGCTGCTCAACGATTTGGGCGTGGATCTGGTGGAACTGTCCGGTGGCAGCTACGAAGTTCCGGCCATGCAAGGTGAGGCGCGCGATGGTCGAACCCTGGCTCGCGAGGCCTATTTCGTCGAATTTGCCCGGGACCTGCAGACCGTTGCCAAAATGCCAGTGATGGTCACCGGCGGCATCCGCCGTCGTCCGGTTGCCGAAAGCGTCGTGCACAGTGGTGTGGACATGGTCGGCATCGGTACCGCGTTGGCCATCGATCCGTACCTGCCGCGTGACTGGCTGCAGGGCAAGGACAACGCCCCGCAATTGCCGCCGATCACCTGGAAAAACAAGGCCATTGCGGCCTTGGCGAGCATGGCGGTGGTGAAGTTTCAGCTGGGTAAACTCAGTCGGGCGAAAAAGCCTGATCCGGGGGTGTCACCGTTACGCGCGCTGATTTTGCAGCAGATCGCCATGGCGTTTCGCACTCGGCAATATCGGCGCTGGATGGAAAAGCGTTAGGCGTGAGTCGCAAGGCATTTCAATCATGACGTTGGCGGACGCTCTGACGAGAGCCCGCCAACCTCAGCCAGTCAATTCGGCATCAGCACCGTATCGACCACATGAATCACGCCATTGGATTGCATGACGTCCGCGATGGTAATGGCCGCCTTGCCGCCTTTGGCGTCCTGCACCCACAGCTTGCCGTCGTGCAACATCACGGTCAGCGATTCGCCCTGGACGGTTTTCAGCATCACTTTGCCGCCGTGCATTTTGGCGTCGTCCATCAACTGTTTAGCCGTGTGAGTGCCGGCGACGACGTGGTAAGTCAGGATCTTCGTCAGATCGGCCTTGTGTTCAGGCTTGACCAATGTATCGACCGTGCCGGCGGGCAGTTTTGCGAAGGCTTCGTTGGTGGGGGCGAAGACCGTGAACGGTCCCTTGCTGTTGAGCGTATCCACCAGCCCGGCGGCCTTGACCGCAGCGACCAGGGTCGTGTGATCCTTGGAGTTGACTGCATTCTCGACGATGGTCTTGGTCGGATACATGGCCGCGCCGCCAACCATCACGGTATCGGCGGCAAAACTGGATCCAGCGCCGAGGCAGAGCAGGGTGAAGCAAGCGACAGCAAGGCGTTTGATGAGCATGTGCATGGTGCGTCTCCTTGATTCTTCGACCCTTCGAATGAGGGTGTTGAATATACGGAGCAGGGAGTGAAACGGATGCAGCATGCAGCGAAAAACCTTTTGCGGTGCGCTGAAACGGATGACCGCTAATCACGCAGGGTGGCTTCACCTGTGCGCGGGTTGGTCAGGGTCACATTTTCCAGCGCTCTGATGCGCCAAGCCTCGTTCTGCCTGATCAGCACCGCGAGAATCAGCGTATCCACCACATGCGCTCCGGCCGGATGCGCAGCACCGGCCGACAAACGACTCCAGAAGTGAATGATCGCCACCCCGTCAGCAACAGGATCGATATCGATCAGTTCACTCTCAAGAGTGGAGTCACGATAGATCGTCTGGTGAATGGGCGCGTGCAGCGCAACGATCTGCTCGACGCCCCGAACGAAGTGGCCGAAACGATTGACGAACGTCGCTTGCGGATCGAACAGAGCTCCGAGTGCCGCCATGTCGTGAGCGTTCCAGGCTGCCTGGAATGCGGCGGGAGCGTCTTCGGGGTTTTTTATCTGAGTCATGGCCGGGGCCTCGCAGATCGTTAGAATGCGCTTTTAAACATAAGAAGCTCAGTATGGATGTACAAGCGCTCGAAAGTAGCGACGTTTTATCGTTCACGTTGGATCAGGCACATCGCTGTTTCGAAATGGTCGTCAGCCTGAAGGACGGCTGCCGATGCAAACTGACGGCGTGGAATATCGATGGCGCAGAGTTGCCCATCAGTCTCGGTGCTCTGCACCTTCAAAATTCTCGCGTCCTCGGAGAGCTGGAAGGGATCAGCTTTGTTGAAAACGTTCTATCTCTCGAGGGCGATTTTGGCGATATGTCTATCGAGGCGGACACGGTTTTGGTCGAAAAGCTGATTTAGGCTTTGAGCGCAAGAGGAGGGATCGCCATCTCGATAGACGATTCCATTCAAATCTCTGTTAACACTTGGCGCAATAAATTCTGTCTGTAACCTGAGGTTCTGCCGGCGCGCTTGTTTCTAAACCTGACGCCAGCGCCTGATCAATCGTTTTTCCAAGGAGGTCCCCATGACAACAGGGCAGTGTCTTTGCGCGGCAGTACGCTTTTCCCTCTCAGTGGAACCGCGCTTTTTCTATCGCTGCCACTGCTCATTGTGTCGCAAGCAAACCGGTGTCGGGTTCAACCTCGCCACTCTGGTCAACGCTCGGGACTTTCGCTGGGATGCAGGGCAGGACTTGATTAACAGTTGGGTCAAACCCAGCGGCTACAGAAACGACTTCTGCGCACAATGCGGCTCGACCGTGCCCAACCCGCTTCGCGAATCGCCTTACGTGTGGATTCCGCTCGGACTGCTCGATGAGGATCTGAGCATGGAATGCGTTGGCGATTTCTGTGTGGACGATGCCATGTCATGGGATACGCAGCGTTCAACGCAGAGTTATCACGGGGCGGTGGAGTCACTGGCGTTTCTTCTGCAAAAACTCCGGGTCAATCCTGATTGACCCGAAGCTCGCGCTGCAATTACTTCCTTAGATACGCAAACATGTGCTGCACATAATCCGCCTTGCCCAGCGGCACACCATTGTGGCGCAGGATGTTGTAGGCACAGCACACTTTGCGCAGGAGCCTCCCCACGGCATTTGCCGTAGGCTCAATGATTGGCAGCGTCGCTCAACTGTTGAAGCTCAAGTTGCCTGGCAGCACTCGCTTCGAGGGTCGCACGCTCTACATCCAGATACCGATGGATGCTTTGGAGGTTGGCAATTTTCTGTTTGATTTCGGCCATCTTCTTTTCAATCAGCTTTGCACCATCAGCACAATCGATCAGCTTGTTGCGCTGCGCATCCAGAATCTCGCCTATTTCCCCCAAGGAAAATCCCATGCTTTGCGCGCGCTGGATAAAGTCCAGATCCTGCAGGGTTTGCTCGGTGTAGACACGATAATTGTTGGTTTGCCGCAGCGGTGAGATCAGGCCGATCTGCTCGTAGTAACGCAACGTATGACGGCTGGCGCCGCTGCGAGCCTCGAGTTCGCCGATTTTCATGAAAACACCGCTTGACTGTAGAGTTGGGTCGATACTTTACGCTTGATTTCTCACCCTCAACAAGGAGCAGGGAAATGAGCGTGGAGTGCTTTGTCACGGGAGGAACCGGCTTCATCGGTCAACATTTGCTGGCGAACCTGAGTGCAAAAGGTCACACCCTCCGGGTGTTGATGCGTCGCCCGGAGCGGTTGGCTGCGTTGCGCGAGCAAGTTGATAGTTTAGGCGGGTGCGCGACACGGGTATTTGCCGTGGCTGGCGATCTGGAACAGGACAATCTCGGGCTGAGTCTGGTTGATCAGGAAGTGCTGAGGCGCGCCAGCGTCATATTCCATCTGGGCGCTCACTTCGCATGGGGGCTTTCGATGGAGCAGTCTCGTGCGGTGAATGTGCAGGGGGCAAAGCGTGTGGCGCTGTTGGCGGCTGAGCAAAAAAGCCGTTTAGTGATGATCGGCGGCTACATGCTGAACAATCATGAACATCTGCAACGCATCGGCATTGATCCTCGTCAGCCGGAGTTGACGAACTGGCCCGCCGTCCACCGACGTGTCGGTGGATACGAGGCAAGCAAGCTGGAGGCGCATTTTGCGACCCAGCAGATCATGTCCGCCAAGGGTGGTGAGATGACCGTTGTCCACCCTGCGACGGTCTGTGGCCACAGCCGCACCGGGCATATCGTCGACGGTCAGCCGCTGGTGGCGCTGATACGCAACCTGGTGCAGGGCAAGCTGACTGCAGTGCCCGGTACCGCCGAGCACTGGCTGCCACTGGTCACCGTGGATTATCTGGTCGAACTGGTGGCTGTTTGTGCTTTTGATCCTGCCATGGTGGGCGAGGAACTGCTGGCGCTTGATGATCAAACGCCAAACTTGCGAGAACTCCTGGCACAGGTGGCTAAACCTTTGGGCTTGAAGTCTCCCAAACATCACATTTCACTCCGACTGCTGAAGTGGCTACTGAGTATTCCTCCGGTCGCGTGGTTTTTGAATACAAAACCCGAAGCCCTGGACTTTATCCAGACCACTCGTTTCAACACCGCGGCGGTCGAGCAATTTGCCAACAGGCATGGAATAGCCAAACCGGATATACGTCAGGCTTTGCAGCACACGGCAACGTTCGTCAACGCGTATTGCATAGCCAAGGGCCAGGCACTCTGACTTCTCCCTTGGGCGGCGCCGTCGATACAGGGCGGCATGCTATCGAACGACAATTCAGCGACAAGGATCGTCACCGCGCAGCCTCGGATGCGCGGCAGGATCTTGTTTCGATACTCACGGAACTGTCGCTAGACCAACGTCGGTTTTACAACGCAAACGTAGTCCCGCGAGTATTCACAAACAATGAGTAGATCGAGTGACTACTGGCCATGAACAGTCGATTGCCTTCGCGCCCGCCGAAGCACAGGTTCGGGCAGCGCTCTGGCAGCGAAATGTGCCCGATGGCCTTGCCCTGCGAGTTGAAAACACGCACGCCGTCGAGTTTTTCCAGGTCGGCCTTGGGATCACCATTACCGCCCCAGCCGCACCACAGGTTGCCCGCTTCGTCGCACTTGATGCCGTCAATCGCGGCATAGTCCAAGCCTTCGATGTGCTTGCGGCGTTCACCCAGGGTGCCGTCGTCTTTCACCGTAATCGCCCAGATCAAGCGATTGGGCTTGGCGCGACCTTCGACGACATACAGGGTCTTTTCATCGGGAGAAAAGCACAGGCCGTTGGGGCCGTTGAGGTCGTCGATTACCCGAGTGACTTTTTGGCTCTCACCGTCGATGCGGTACACGGCGTGGGGTTGGGTCGGGGTGACTTTGTGGCCTTCGTAGTTGTTGCCGGTCTGGAATGGCGGGTCGGTGAACCAGATCGAGCCATCACTTTTGCAGACAATGTCGTTGGGCGAGTTGAAGGGCTTGCCGTCGAAACTGTTGGCCAGCACGGTGATCGTGCCATTGTGTTCGGTGCGCGTGATGCGGCGCCCTTCGCTAGTGGTGGTGGAGCCTTCGCAAACGATCAGACGCCCTTGTCGATCCCGGCACATGCCGTTGGAGAAGTTTGAGTGTTCGCGGTACACCGTGAAGGAGTCGGTGATTTCGTCCCAGCGCATGATGCGATTATTGGGGATGTCGCTGACCAACAGATAGCGGCCATCACCGACCCACACCGGTCCTTCGGCCCAGCGCATGCCGGTGGCGAGCTTTTCAACACTGGCGTTGAAAACGCGTAGCTCCAGGAAACTGTCGTCGAGGATATGAATCAGTGGATCAGGGTAGCGCTGACTCAAGGGTTCGGCGGCATCGGAGAAGCGGGGCAGTGCGGCGCTGCCGACAGTGGCGAGCGTGGCGGAAACAGCGAGCGACTGTTTCAGGAAACTGCGGCGGGTATTGCCTTTCGCTTGATCAAGGCTTTGAGGCTTGGCGGACAGGAATGAGTCCATGTAGCGATCTCCGTGGTTTTATTTTTGTTGAGGAGACGTAGTAATACCCTGTGATAAGACATCGTACAAGATGGCATGCCGTTGCCAGCGCTGCATTTTATCGCGGGTGAATTACTCAAAACGCTGATTGGAATCGATCTGGCCGACACGGCGCTAACGCGGTCGCAAAGCCTCCCCCGACGATCTCCTCGGCCACCAGTCGTCCTACGACTGCCGCCAATGTCACGCCCGGATGCATGACGCAAACATAGGCACCGCTGAGGTTCGGCAGATAGCCAATGACTGGAATGCCATCGACAGGCATTGGTCTGAGGCCGACGCACGCCGTTTGCGGCTCTATGGATAGCACCCCGTGCAGTTCGTGCTGGATGACTTTGGCCGTTCTCTGTGCGATGGCTTGCGCGCTGTTTTGCGGCGCCTCATCTACGTAGTCTTCTGCAGCGAGCAACGTACCGTCAGTGTCTTGCCTGATTTCCATTTCGGGGCTGGAGATGATCGTGTTCACTCGTTGGGGTTGGGTTTTGTAACGGATGAATATTGCGGGTGAGGCGTCGATGGGCAGGGTGACGTTCAGTTGATCCACCAACAGCGGGGTGGCGGTTCCGGCTGCCAGTACGACAACGTCGGCATCGTGCTTGCCCGTCGCAGTGATCACGCCGCTGACGATACCGTCCAGAATCTGCAAACCGAGCACTGGCGTATGGGTAAGCAGAGTCGCTCCTTGCGCCTGCGCACCTGCAATCAAGGCCCGCGTTGCCTGCACGGCATCCAGCGCGCCTTCTTCGGCGGCAAAGAACGCCCGTTCTGGAGGATGTTTGAGGTTGGGTTCAAGCTCGAGAATCTGCGCGCTATATATAGAAGGCGCTTGAAACCGGCCATCGCCGTAAGACAGCGCACCGGTCCAGCGCACCTTCAGCCCCGGCAGCTCGGATTCGAGTCGGCGGTATTCTGCGATGGCCGCTGCGCGCAACGGCGCAATGGAATCCGGTCCGCCGTGCGAAGTATTGATCCAGGCGAAGGAGCGGCCCGTCACACCGGACGCAATCTCACCGGCCTCGACCATTATGACGTGTGCACCTTTCGCGGCGAGATGATACGCAACTGACGCGCCGACGATTCCCGCGCCGATGACGATGATTCGTTTACTCATATCAACCTCCGTTGTCGAGGCGCTGACGTTACTACATCGCCGCCCTTTGACGCAGGCTTGCCTGACCCGGTGATATCAGGGAAGCTGCGCCGAATCCGGTTACGGGTCAGTTGTTGAATTGTTCAGGGAAGCGTTGATGGCACTCAGGGTGTTGGTGGTTGGCGGGTATGGAAACTTTGGCAGTATCGTTTGTCGGCATCTGATCGACATGCCGGGCGTCGAACTGGCGATCTCGGGGCGCGATCCGCAGAAGCTGGAGCGCAAGGTCGCTGAGTTGGGGGCGAGCTGCGAGCGCTGGTGTGGTGATGCGATGGGCGCCGGTTTCACCGCTGCTCTGCGCGCAATGAATATTCAACTGGTGATTCACACGGGCGGCCCGTTTCAGGGGCAATCCTATGCAGTGGCCGAAAGCTGCATCGAGGCGGGCGTCAATTATTGCGATCTGGCGGACTGCCGGACGTTCGTCAATGGCATCGGCACACTCGATGCACGGGCGAGGGAGGCCGGTGTCGTCATCCTCAGTGGTTGCAGTTCGGTGCCGACGCTGTCGTCGGCGATCATCGATGAGCAGCGCCATCACTTCAAACGCATCAACTCGATCGAGCACGGCATTTCCTCGTCAGCGAAAATGCCGGGGTTGTCGACGATTGAGGGTGTACTGGCGTATGCGGGCAAACCGATCCGCCAACTGCGCAATGGTCAAGTGCATGAGGTGATGGGCTGGGAAGACCTGACCCTGCGCAAGCTGCAGAACCTGGGTACTCGTGCGCTGGCCAATGTTGATGTGCCGGACATGGACATCTTTGCCAGCCGGTTTGGTGCGCACACGTTGAGTTTCAAGGCAGGCGCTGGCCTCAAGCTCGGCGGCGTGGCCAATTATCTGTTTGCACTGGGGATGAGGAAAGGGCTGGTGCGTGACCACAGGGTGTGGGCGGCCCGGTTGCATCGCTGGGGGACATGGTTTGAGCGTTTCGGTGATGGCAAAAGTGCAATGTATATAGATGTGCGAGGTGTCGGCTTGAACGACCAGCCGTTGTCGATGATGGCGCAACTGACCGCGCTGAATGACAAGGGGCCGGAGATCCCTAGTTGTGCTGCCGTCGCTCTGGCCGCGAAGATCGCTCGAGGTTACTTGCCCGAATCGGGGGCCCGTCCTTGTGTCGGTGAGATCAGCGTCGACGAATACATGGCAGCGATCAACGATCCGCAGAATCTTGGCCTGTCCGTGATGTTCTCTGACGGGATGCGTTGAGCATGCTTTATCTGAGCGTGAAGTACGTGCATGTCATCGCTGCGATTTTCCTCTTCGGCTTCGGCATGGGTTCCTATCTGTACCTGATCGCCGCCAGTCGCACGGCCAATCCGCAAGTGATTGCACATGTGGCAAAGATGGTCGTGCGCTATGACGCCTGGATCACCACGCCGGCGGGCTTCATCCAGATCGCGACGGGTTATTGGCTGACAAGGCTTTCCGGGTTGCCCTTGACCACGGACTGGGTGCTGATGTCGCTGATCCTGTTCTTTATAGTGGGCTCGCTTTGGTTGCCGGTGCTGTTGCTGCAGAAACGTTTGCTGGGGATGGCGGCGGACGCGGTGCAATGTGGCGCAAGGCTTGATGCTGATTACCGGGCTGTTTATCGGCAGTGGTTCTGGATGGGCGTTTGCGGGTTTCTCGGGATGTTCGTAATTGTTTTGATGATGGTGACGAAGATGACGCCGGGGCAGTGGCTGCAGTTGATGTAGCTGAGCATTCACATTGGCGACTTGAGAAAGCGTCGTTCGTGATCGGGGTCGGGTAACAGGCAGGTGTCGTACTTGCCGAAGATCCGATAACGATTCAGCGCCACGCGGTCGTAGGTCCAGTCTCTAAGTGCTCGTGGGAAAACTCGCAGAAGCGTGATCGGCGACCAACGAGCCGGCAGTTGTGCAATCACTTCGAAGAACGCATCGGAGCGCACCCAGTAATGCTCGTCGCGGATCACCGCCATAGTGTCGAATTCGTCCACCGGGAGACCGGCCCATGCCAGCAAGGCCTGACCTTCTGGCGATTGCACTGCCGCCAGGCGCACTCGCTGTTTGTTGTCGTGGCGAATCAGAAAACGCGCCCAGCCGTTGCATAGCTTGCAGACGCTGTCGAACAGCACCACGGTCTCGCCTGGATTGAGCAGGGGCGCTGGGGTAGGGCGTATTCGGGAGCCGGGCAAGGGCCGGGATCCAGGAAGTTGGGCTGTCATTGTGAGGCATCATCCGAAGGCGTTGTTTTAGGCGATGGGCCGTATGCTGCGCATCTGTTGACGGTGCGTCTATATATAAGCAGGCTTTTTCGGTGCATTGATAGAAAACTGAAATTAACGGTTGACGGCAGATTCAGGAGGTCTATAATTCGCCCCACTTCCGGCGCAGTCGAAACGGAAAACTCCTTGAGATTCAACGAGTTACGCAGTTTTCGGCAGTGGCTTGCTTCAGTTCATCGAAGCCTGGAAGGAGTTGAAAGAGCGGTGATGTTTGGCTCTTTTGACGGTTCGATCTTCTCGGTCGAAAGCGGAGAAAAAGAGGTGTTGACAGCAGCGTGTAACGCTGTAGAAT
>NZ_JASCPO010000160.1:0-13468 GCF_029960145.1 Pseudomonas sp. PS01299
CGCGAAGGCGGTGTGTCAGCCCACACTGATTTTGAATGTTGAACCGCATTCGCGAGCAAGCCCGCTCCCACAAGGGCTGCGGCGTGTTCAAAAGAGTAGGAATCGTCACAGGCATGTCCTCGACTTAAAGACCGGCAGCCATGGCTTTGTCGATCAGCCAGTTCAGGTTCGGGCCACGATCGCTGTTTACTTCCACCGGGCGGCCGGCGAAGCTGCTGTCCAGCGGTTCGTCCGGCTGGATCTGCACGCGGATGTCGGAGGACAGGTCGGCGCTTTTCAGGCTGGTGCTGCTGACGATCTTGCCGGTGCGGGTCTGGTCTTCGCCGGCGATCTGGAAGCTCACTGGCGTACCCGGACGCACGTCGCCGAACTGGCGATAGGAGAAGCGTGCATCGACGGTGGCCTGTGTATTGCGCGGTACCAGAGTGAAGATCACGTCGCCCTTGCTCGCGTACTGACCGTCAGCCACCAGTTGCTGGGCCACGGTGCAATCGCACGGCGAGGTCAGGGTGCCGGTCATTTGCTTGCCGAACAGTTCTTCAACCTTGGCCGGTTGCAACTGGTCTTCGTCCAGATGGCCCTTGAGCACGTCGAGCATGCTGGTGCTGAAGGTCGCCAGCGGGGCGCCTTTGGCGGCCACGCCGTCAGACTTGACCAGGCTCTGCACGGTGCCGTCACGCGGCATGGTGATGTTCATCCCCGGCACGCTGACCAGACCTGCTTGCGCGTGGCTGACGAAGTACATGCCGTACACCGACTTGAACACGAAACCGAACGCGACCAGACCGATGGCGAAAATGCCGGCGCTGAAAGTCACGGCTTTCAGACGCCCGAACGGGGTCATGCCGCTGCCGCCGTCCTTGACCTTGCGCGCCTTGGTGAAGTTGTCGCGCTGCAGGGTCGCCAGCACTTCACCCATGCTGACGATGTCGCCGGCCAGGTGCGAAGTGATCAGGTGGCGCAGCGTGGAAATATCCTGCGGTTCCAGGTTCTGGAACTGGCAACCGGCGCGGCCGCTCTGGCGATCGTAGGAGCGCACTTGAAGTTCGACGTCCATGGCCAGACCGAGGTTGTCGATGACGAATTGCAGGCGTGCCTTGTACACCTCGCCGAGGGTCAGCGGCAGTTGCCCGGCGTTGAACGCCAGACCACCGGCGGACAGGTCGAGGACCCGCGCTTCGACCGGCGTCCGGTCGGGGCCGAAGAAACGCAGTTTGGCCGGGATTTTCACTCGGGCGTGCTGACGCTGGGCTTCGGATTCATGCACTACGTTGGCGTTGACGGCGGTATTCATGGGGGCGATTTCCTTGTTAATTCAATAGGGGCAGGTCAGACCATCATCAGCAGCACGGCGACGAAAATGCTGCCGGCGGAGAAGGTCATGGTCCGAGACGACCAGGTGTTGAACCAACGTTGAAAGCTGGCGAGATCACGGGTCAGGGAAGTGGGTTGGCGCGTCCAGGATTGCTGGTCGAGGCGGAAGAACACGTAGATCTTCACCAGCGCACCGACGATCTGGTTGTAATACAGAATCACGGGATAGGCCGGGCCGATCCGGTGACCGGAGCACGACAGCAGCAGGGTCAGAATCAGGCGGGTGATACCGATCCACAGCAGGTAGGCGAGGATGAACGCGCCGCCGTACTTGAAGCTGGCGATGATCGCCACGGTCAGGCCCAGCAACGACGTCCACATCGATACGCGCTGATCGAACAGCACCACCGAGGTGAAGGCGCCGAGGCGTTTCACACCCAGGCCCAGCGCTCGCGAGTTCTGGCGCAGGTTGTTGCCGTACCAGCGGAACATCAGTTTGCGGCTGGCCTTGATGAAGCTCTTTTCCGGCGGATGCTCAACGGTGTTGATCGCGGCGTCCGGCACGTAAAAGGTGTCGTAACCCAGGCGCATCAGGCTGAACCAGCTCGACTTGTCGTCGCCGGTGAGAAACTTGAAACGGCCCAGGCGCCAGTGTTGCAGCGAGTCGCTTTCGACGTCGGCAATGAACTCCGGATCGGTCACCACGGTGGCACGAAACACCGACATGCGCCCGGTCATGGTCAGCACGCGCTTGGACAGGGCCATCGAGCACATGTTGATGTGACGCTGGGCGAAACGCAGCTTGTGCCATTCGCTCATGATGTAGCCGCCGCGCACTTCGCAGAACTCGTTGGTGGTCAGGCCGCCGACGTTGCCGAACAGCTGGAACCACGGCACGGTCTTGCGTACGGTGCCTTCGCCAAGCACGGTGTCGCCGTCGATCACGGCCACCACGGCACGGTCGTCCGGCAGGTGACGGGAGATCGCGCGGAAACCGTAGGCCAGGCCATCGCGCTTGCCGGTGCCGGGAATGCGCACGAAGTCGAGCTTCACGCGGTCTGGCGGATTCATTCGCGCCCACAGCGCTTTCACCAGCAGCTCATCGGACATTTCGACGATCGAGCAGACCACGGTGGTCGGCAGTTCGCAGTCGATGGCTTCGCGGATCACCGAGCTGTAGACCTGTGCGGTGGTCAGCGCGTCGATGCGGAAACTGGTGACCATCAGAAATACATGCGACGGATCCGCCGCTTTACCCAGCTTGCGCACTTTGCGGCGCAGGTGCGGGTAAACGATGTAGAGAAAAATCATGCCGCGCACAAAGTGCGTTGCACCCATCGAATAGCGCCAGATACCCACGGCGCCAATCAGGAAAATAAAGTCCTTCGACTCGGAGTCGAACGTGGACGTGGGCAGCATCAAGGCCAGGCCCAACAACAGGCTTAGAAACAAAAGCCAGCCGGCGGATTGCAGAAAGAAATGTTTGAGCTTGGTCATCGACGTCATCCGAGGTAAGAGAGGCTTCGAGCTGCAAGCGAAACGCTTTGCTTGCAGCTCGAGGCTTGTCGCTTGGCGCTGCTTTACCAGCAGATACCTTCAGTGCGAGTACCCGGGTTGGTGGCTTTGGCCATGAAGCCGACTAGGTCGATGACCTGTTTGCCTTGCGGTGCTTCCTGGGCCAGCGCGCGGAATTTCTCGTCGCGGTTGCCGAGGATGATCACGTCGGAGTTGTCGATCACCGAATCGAAGTCCGAGTTGAGCAGGGACGACACGTGCGGGATCTTCGACTCGATGTAGTCCTTGTTCGCGCCGTGAACACGGGCGTACTCGACGTTGCTGTCGTAGATGCTCAGGTCGTAGCCCTTGCCGATCAGCATTTCGGCCAGTTCCACCAGCGGACTTTCGCGCAGGTCATCGGTACCGGCCTTGAAGCTCAGACCGAGCAGGGCGACTTTGCGTTTGTCGTGGCTTTCAACGATGTCGAAGGCGTTCTGCACTTGCGATTCGTTACTGCGCATCAGCGAGTTGAGCAACGGTGCTTCGACGTCAAGCGAACCTGCACGGTAGGTCAGGGCGCGCACGTCTTTGGGCAGGCACGAACCGCCGAAGGCGAAGCCCGGGCGCATGTAGTACTGGGACAGGTTGAGGGTCTTGTCCTGGCAGACCACGTCCATCACTTCACGACCATCGACGCCGACCGCTTTGGCGATGTTGCCGATCTCGTTGGCGAAGGTCACTTTGGTCGCGTGCCAGACGTTGCAGGTGTACTTGATCATCTCGGCGACCGCGATGTCCTTGCGGATGATCGGCGCGTCGAGTTCTTCGTACAGCGATTGCAGAACGTCGCCCGAGGCCTTGTCGAACTCGCCGATGACGGTCATCGGTGGCAGGTCGTAGTCCTTGATCGCGGTGGATTCACGCAGGAATTCCGGGTTGACCGCGACGCCGAAATCGACACCGGCCTTCTTGCCCGAGCAGTCTTCGAGGATCGGGATCACCACGTTGGCGACGGTGCCCGGCAGCACGGTGCTGCGTACCACGATGGTGTGGCGGGTGGTTTTTTCACGCAGTACGAAACCGATCTCGCGGCACACCGCCTCGATGTAGTTCAGTTCCAGGTCGCCGTTCTTCTTACTCGGCGTACCGACGCAGATCATCGACAGGTCGGTGTCACGAATCGCCTCGGCGAAGTTGGTCGTACCGCGCAGACGACCGGTCTCGATACCCTGAGCCAGAAGTTCGCCCAGACCCGGTTCCACAATCGGCGACTTGCCGGCGTTGATCATGTCGATCTTGTCTTTGGCAACATCGACGCCAACCACGTCATGGCCCCGTGCAGACAGGCAACCGGCACACACTGCGCCAACGTAACCCAAACCAAATATGCTGATGCGCATCGCAATTACCTCTGTGTTTTATCAAGCCATTAGATGGCCGGAGTTAATGGTGTTCAGCGGTCATAGTGCACTCGAAAGTGCGGCATACAGGCGCCACAATGCCGTGTGCAGGCATACTAAGTTCCGAGTGTCTAAATAAGTGCACTCAAGATGTGCGCAACTAGGCCTTAGTTGTTATGACTTGCCCTGTTATGCAGCGGATCTTCTTGCTGGAAGACTCTTGTGCATGTGTTCAGTCCACCTGATGTCGGACGAAAGGCCCGTAGATCAAGCGGTTGGGTGCTCAGGCGAGCACAATTACAGGGGCTTGTAGAGGATGTTTATGGTGCGTATCACCTATCCATCGTTAGTTGATCAGATGAGTGAACCATCTAGGCAAGTTGCTGTGACAACTTGGTTACATGGTTCTCCGCTCTGCGTAAGTTATCTCGTACAAACTCGGCGAGAATCGTTACCGGTGGTATGAGCTATGCATTTGGACATAGTTCCTACCCGCTCATCGCGAAATCTGAAATTTTTTGAAATATTGCCAAAGATGGCACTGGTCTCAATTTGATAGCACTTTCGATTTGGGCCTTTGTTAATCGGTGCGTAATCGAGCTAGATAGTTTTGTGCCACTACCGTAAAAAAAATTACGTGCCACTACTGAAAAAAAGTGCGGCTGTCGAGTGAAACTAAAATTAGAATTGGGCAGGACGATTTTATGGCGCCAATAAAACGGCGAAATGTTGCGAGGGATTTTTGACGTCGTGCGAGCTGCACGACTCTTTATAGAAAGAGTCGTGCAATGGGCATGCTTTATTCCGGGGCGTGGTCGCGCAGAAACACCAGATTGTCCGGTTTCGATTGCTCGGCGCTGTAGCGATAACCCTGCACATCGAACTGCTTGAGCAGGGCAGGATCGTTGATTTTTTCCTGAATCACGAAACGGCTCATCAGGCCGCGGGCCTTCTTCGCGTAGAAGCTGATGATCTTGTACTGGCCGTTCTTCAGGTCCTTGAAATCGGTGTTGATGATCCGGGCGTTCAGGGCGCTGCGTTTGACCGCCGAAAAGTACTCGTTGGAGGCCAGGTTCAGCAGCACATCGTCGCCCTGATCGGCCAGCGCTTCGTTGAGCCATTCGCTGATGCGCGTGCCCCAGAACGCGTACAGGTCCTTGCCACGGGCGTTGGCCAGTTTGGTGCCCATTTCCAGACGATACGGCTGCATCAGGTCCAGCGGACGCAGCAGGCCATAGAGACCGGAGAGCATGCGCAAGTGCTTTTGCGCATAGTCGAACTGAGCTTCGCTGAACGATTGCGCGTCGAGGCCGGTGTACACGTCACCCTTGAACGCGAGCAGCGCCTGCTTGGCGTTTTCCGGGGTGAAGGCGGGCGTCCAGCTGCCGAAACGCGCGGCATTCAGGCCGCCGATCTTGTCGGACACGTGCATCAGTTCGCTGATCTGTGCCGGGCTCAGTTCGCGCAGCTGCTGGATCAGCTCCTGAGAGTGATCGAGGTATTGCGGCTGGGTAAAGCGCTGGGTCGCCGGCGGTGTTTCGTAATCGAGGGTCTTGGCGGGGGAAATCACCATCAGCATGAAGTCGTCTCCTTTTATCGTGGGGGCGATTCTAGGGGGTTGGCCGAGTGGACTCCAGCTATGAGGGTAATAGGTATCAGGAAGCTCGGGCTTTTGCGACGGCTGGTGGATTTTCCCCTCACCCCAGCCCTCTCCCGGAGGGAGAGGGAGCTGACCGTGTTGTTCTAGAGTCATACATCGACCTGAAATATCCAGTCGAACTCAGGTTTGAAAACATGAAGATCGGCTCCCTCTCCCTCCGGGAGAGGGCTGGGGTGAGGGCAGCGTCCTTGAAGCTTGCACATCAGCTATAGTGCCGCGCGGGTTTGGTTATGGAGACACCCCTTTGCGCATTGTTCTTTTATTCACCGCGTGGCTGTTGAGCTTCGGGGCCATGGCGGCGCCGGGCGATGTGGCGACGCTGGATCGCAGCACCTGGCCGGAGCAACTGAGCAGCCCGACGCTGTTCGACGTCGCCTCGCGCGCGGAAATCCTCATGTTCGCCCGGGGCCTGCTCGGCACCGAGGCGCTGGACGAGGCCGCGCTGGCCCAGCGCCTTGGGCTGCGCACGGTCAACGTCGACGCGATCAGCCACCTGCGTCAGCGGCTTTGGGAACGTCTGTTGGCCAACTACAACTTCGCCCAGCAGAGCTGCGATCAGGATGCCTCGTTCTGCTTCCTCGTCGAAGACCTGCCGACCCTGCGCGAGCAGGCCGCCAAGTTCGTGGTCAGCGACGACAGCTATTACACCAAGTGGGCCGAGCCGAGCCGGTTGTTTCATCTGCAGTATCTGGACGAGCTGATGCGCAAGGCCGCGCTGTCACCGCAAACCAGCAGCGAAGTCGATCAATTCGGCGACTACGAGCGCAATGGCGACGAGATGCACGATCGACTGTTTCTGCTGAGCTTCGACAGCGCCGCCAATCTGCAGCCGGACAACACCGACTGGATTGCCGACTACCTGCGCAAATCCAATCTCAGCGGCACGTTCTTCCTGTTGGGCAAGGATGTGCAGGCGCGTCTGGCCGATCGCTCGGTGAGCAACCTGCAATCGGAGTTCTCGAAACAGTGTGTGGGCGTGCAGGGTTGGGAGTTCCGTTCCCACAGCTATTGGCAGGACTGGCAGGACTCGGTGCGCCGCAGCGCCGATCTGGTGAAGAACAAGTTGCCGGAGAACTATGTGCCACTGTTCCGTCCGCCGGAGGGGCAGCGCCGCAGTGATGCTGGCAGCTTCTTCCGCAATCAGGGCCTGCAAGTGGCGCTGTGGGACATCGATGCCCAGGACGGCGCCGGCAAGCTCAAGGGCGCACAGAGTGCGCAGCGGGTGCTGACCCTGATGCTGCTGTGGCGTCACGGGGTGATCAATTTCAACATGAAACAGGATGCGGTGAAGACCGCGTTGCCGTGGCTGATCACGCAAACTGCACAAAGCGGCATCGGCTTTGAAGACTGTCAGGACGGGTTTCGCTGACAAGCGCAAAAAAGCCCGGAAACATTGGGCTTGGGGCGATTTTTCCAGAGAATTCGATGCAGGCGGACTTCCGACTTTAGCGGGGTCTGGACGGTCCGCCAAGGGCTTTTCGTCACTCTGCAAAATAAACTTAAAAAAACCGTCAAAGTGCTTTTTTATGTCATGGGTTTTGGAGTATTACGAAGACAGACCGCCGAAACCTGCAACACAGGTGGCGTCTTCCAAGACTCCTTTTGTGTGCAGTTCATCCAGGCCCTCGTGGATGAATTCGGCAGTCACTTCGAGGCGCAGCACCGCCCAGGTATTGCGTCGAATGGCTCCCACAAAGGTGACCGAGTATGGATGATCACGGACGTAGCCCTTCTTCCAACCAGCCAATCCTTTATGTACTCGATACCAACGTATTGATTCACGATCCAAATGCCCTGCTGAATTTCGAAGAACACCACGTCGCGATCCCGATGACCGTGCTCGAAGAGCTGGACAAGCTCAAGAGCGGCCATCACAGCGTTGCTGCCGAATGCCGCCAGGCGATCCGGCTGATCGACAAGACCCTGGGCGATGCCTCCCCCGAGGACGTCGAGCTGGGTGTGCCGATTCAGCGCGGCAAGGGCGGGCCGAAGGGCTTGCTGTCAATTCTGATGAGCAAACAGGCCGAATCGAACCTGATTCTGCCCGAGCATCTGAACGACAACAAAATCATCAACCAACTGATCGACCTGCACACCCGTGATCCGAAGAAGGCCGTGGTGCTGGTCACCAAAGACATCAACATGCGCCTCAAGGCGCGCGCCTGCGGGATCGATGCCGAGGACTACAGCACCGACCAGTTGGTCGATGACGTGTCCCTGCTGCCCAACGGCTACCACAACATGACCGGCTCCTTCTGGGACCGCGTGAGCAAGGTCGAAACCCGTCAGGATCACGGCCGCACCTGGCATCAGGTGCAGTTGATCGACAACCTGCCGGCGGTGCACATCAACGAATTCATCATTGACGAACAAGGCTTTGTCGGCTGGATCAAGGAAATCCAGGAAGACAAGCTGCTGATCCTCGACCTGCACCAGGAACCGCTGCTGCACCAGGAAGCCTGGGGCCTCAAGCCGCGGGACATCTACCAGAGCCTGGCGCTGTATGCGTTGCTGGATCCGGACATTCACCTAGTCAACCTGTCGGGTGCCGCCGGTTCCGGCAAAACCATTCTGGCACTGGCCGCGGCGATCGAGCAGACCATGGTCAGCAAGCGCTATCGCCGGATCATCGCGACCCGCAGCGTGCAGGGCCTGGACCAGGAAATCGGCTTCCTGCCGGGCACCGAAGCGGAAAAAATGGAGCCTTGGCTGGGCGCCATCACCGACAACCTCGAAGCCTTGCACATGGATGACGAAAACACCCATGGCAGCGTCGACTACATCCTCAGCAAAGTGCCGTTGCAGTTCAAATCGCTCAACTACATTCGCGGTCGCAGCTTCCAGCAGAGCCTGATCCTGATCGACGAATGTCAGAACCTCACGCCGCACCAGATGAAAACCATCATCACCCGGGCCGGCGCCGGTTCCAAAGTGGTGTGCCTGGGCAACCTGGCACAGATCGACACCCCTTACCTGTCCGCGACCAGTTCCGGGCTGACCTACCTGACCGAACGCTTCAAGGATTTCCCCAACGGGGTGCACATCACCCTGCAAGGGGTGCCACGTTCGATTCTGGCCGAATACGCCGAATCGCATTTGTAACCCTCCATCAGAAAACGGGCGGCCTGACAGCCGCCCGTTTTTTATGGATAAACACATCACCCAATGTGGGAGCGGGCTTGCTCGCGAAAGCGGTGTGTCAGCCACCAAACGTGTGCCTGATACACCGCTTTCGCGAGCAAGCCCGCTCCCACAGGGGATAGTGGTGAATTCATAATCAGTGATGCAGATATTTGACCCACAGGTTTACAATCCCTGCTCCTGATCAGGAGTAATCCCGTGCTGACTCATCTCGATTCCCAAGGTCGCGCCAACATGGTCGACGTCACCGAAAAAGCCGTGACGTTCCGTGAGGCGACGGCCCAAGCGCTGGTGCGCATGCTCCCCGAAACCCTGCAGATGATCGTTAGCGGCGGCCATCCCAAGGGCGACGTGTTTGCCGTGGCGCGCATTGCCGGCATTCAGGCGGCGAAGAAAACCAGCGATCTGATCCCGCTGTGCCATCCGCTGATGCTCACCGGGGTCAAGGTTGAACTCAGCGCTGAAGGTGACGACAGCGTGCGCATCGTCGCCCGCTGCAAGCTGTCGGGGCAGACCGGCGTCGAGATGGAAGCACTGACCGCTGCCAGCGTCGCCGCACTGACCATCTATGACATGTGCAAAGCGGTGGATCGCGGCATGATCATCGAAAGCGTGCGTCTGCTGGAGAAGGTCGGCGGCAAGAGCGGGCATTTTCAGGCGGAGCAGCCATGAAGCTGACGGTTAAATTCTTTGCCCGTTATCGTGAAGCGCTGGGGGTGGACTCGGTGGAGGTCGAAGGCGATTTCGCCACGGTCGACGCTGTGCGTGCGCTGCTCGCGCAACGCGAGGGCGCCGAAGTGCTGAGCGAACAGAACCTGATGTGCGCACGCAACGAAGACCTGTGCCCGCTCGACGAGCCGGTGAGCGATGGCGACGAAGTGGCGTTTTTCCCCACCGTGACCGGAGGCTGAGGCATGGCGATTCGGGTGCAGTCCACGGCGTTCGATCCCGGCGCTGAAGTCAACGCGATGCACGCGGCGAATGTCGGTGTCGGCGCGGTGGTGAGTTTTGTCGGCTACGTGCGCGACTTCAACGACGGTCTGGATGTGGCGGGTATGTTCCTCGAGCATTATCCGGGCATGACCGAAAAAGCCCTTGGCAAGATCGCCGTCGAGGCCGAGCAGCGCTGGCCGCTGTTGAAGCTGGAAGTGCTGCACCGCATCGGCGCGCTGGAGCCTGGCGAGCCGATCGTGTTTGTCGGTGCGGCCAGTGCCCATCGCCAGGCGGCGTTCGACGCCTGCGCCTTTGTCATGGACTACCTGAAAACCCGCGCGCCGTTCTGGAAGAAAGAAAACACCAGTGACGGCCCGCGCTGGGTCGAGGGGCGTGACAGTGATCATGCCGCTGCGGATCGCTGGAAAAAATAGTTTTTATAGCGCCTTCAAGTCCGTCTTCGCGAGCAAGCCCGCTCCCACAGGAGAACGCATTCCAATGTGGGAGCGGGCTTGCTCGCGAAGGCGTCATCCGCCACGCAAAAAATCCTGCCTCTTTCATCTGATTGACGGTTTGTACGTAAAAGTCCAGTATGGATTTACAAGTACAAAATTCCGTTCCAGCTCTTTTCTTCTGTCTTGCCAAACCAACAACAACCCGCGAGAGAACGAACATGAAGAAACTCCCCCTGATCACCGGTCTGGCCCTGAGCCTGTTGGCGTGCACCAGCTCGTTTGCCGCCGAGAAAACCCTGCGCATCGGCATTGAGGCCGCTTATCCACCGTTCGCCTCGAAAACCGACAAGGGTGAAATCGTCGGTTTCGACTACGACATCGGCAACGCCCTGTGCGCGCAGATGAAGGTCAAGTGTGTGTGGGTCGAGGGTGAGTTCGATGGCCTGATTCCTTCGTTGAAAGTGAAGAAAATCGACATGGCTTTGTCGTCGATGACCATCAACGAAGACCGCAAGAAGTCGGTGGATTTCACCCACAAGTACTACTTCACTTCGTCACGGCTGGTGATGAAGGAAGGCGCCACGGTCGATGACCAATACGCCAGCCTCAAGGGCAAGACCGTCGGCGTGCAGCGCGCCACCACCACCGATCGTTATGCTACCGAGGTGTTCGAACCGAAGGGCATCAACGTCAAGCGCTACGGCAATAACGAAGAAATCTACATGGACCTGGCGGCCGGGCGGCTCGATGCGATTTTCGCCGACACCATCCCGCTGAACGATTTCCTGTCGATGCCACGCGGCAAGGGCTATGCGTTTGTCGGGCCGGAGTTGAAGGATCCGAAGTACGTGGGCGAGGGCGCGGGGATTGCGGTGCGCAAGGGCAATACCGAGTTGGTCAGCGAGTTGAACACGGCCATCGACGGGATTCGTGCGAGTGGCGAATATCAGAAGATTTCCCAGAAGTATTTCAAGTCCGACATCTACGGCGACTGATAGTCCGCTATCGCGAGCAGGCTCACTCCTACAGGGGAACGCATTCCAACTGTAAGAGTGAGCCTGCTCGCGATGGGGCCAGAACTGCCAATGCAGATCTTCAGCCCTTCAATTCCTTCAAATGCTTGTACACCGTCGCCCGCCCCATGTTCAGCACATTGGCCACATAGTTCGAGGCACTCTTGCCCTTGAACGCGCCTTCGGCGTGCAGGGCCAATACCAGTTCGCGCTTGTGATCGCGGGTCAGCAGATTCAGGCTCAGCTGCCGCTCGCGCAGCCAGGCGTGGAGGAAGGTGTTGATGCGTTCCTGCCAGTCATCGCGAAACAGTGAGTCCGGCTGCGGGATCAGTTTGCTTGGCGACAGGAACAGGTCCAGCGCAGCCTTGGCATTCTCGAACAGCGAAATATTCAGATTGATGCACAGCACCGCCAGCGGCCGGTCTTCACCGTCGCGCAGTACGGTGCTCAGGCTGCGGATTTTCTGGCCGTCCCAATTGAGCTTTTCGTACGGGCCGATGTTGCGCTCGCTGACCTCCTCGCTGAGCATGTCTTCAAGCGATGAATCGTCGCCGATCTCGCGCTTGGACAGGTTGTTGGCGATGTAGTCGACCTTCTGTGTGCGCAGGTCGTGCAGCACCACTTCGGCGTGGGGAAAGAACAGCGTGGCGATGGCGTCGGCGATGGCACGGAAGTTATCCAGGGCCGGATCGAATTCGGGGGCGGTCATGATTGTGGAGCTCCAGGCGGCGTCAGCGCCCCCGTGCACGGGGGCGCTGCGAGTGTGCCGCAATCCGTTGGGCGCGTCATCCGCAGGGGGCATCAGCGCAGTCGTGAGGGGGAGAGCATGGCGCTGCTCAGGCCGAACTGCTGCAACGACTCAGGCAACGGCTGACCACGCACCAATGCCGCGCTGGCCTGGCCCATGGCCGGTGAAGTCTGAATACCGTAACCACCCTGGGCTGCGACCCAGAACAGCCCCGGCACCTGCGGATCGAAACCGCTGAGCAGATCACCGTCGGCGACGAAGCTGCGCAGTCCGGCCCAGGTGCGGGTCGGGCGGCGGATATTCAGGGTCGTGGCCTCTTCGATCTGATAGATGCCCATGGCGATGTCCAGCTCTTCCGGTTGCACGTCATGCGGTTCGACCGGGTCGGCGTTGGCCGGCGAGCCGAGGAACATCCCGGCGTCGGGCTTCATGTAGAACGATTCGTCGAGGCTGACCAGCATCGGCCAGTGATGAATGTCCACGCCCTCGGGGCC
Organism: Pseudomonas sp. PS01299; assembly: GCF_029960145.1. NCBI lineage: Bacteria > Pseudomonadati > Pseudomonadota > Gammaproteobacteria > Pseudomonadales > Pseudomonadaceae > Pseudomonas > Pseudomonas sp. PS01299. The sequence continues at coordinate 12,656 of NZ_JASCPO010000160.1, forward strand.
GGCGAAAATGAACGCCGCACGGCGTTTCGGTTGCAGGCCCAGCGCCTGGGCGCCAGCCAGCGCGCCGATCTGGTCAGCCCAGGCGCCGGCGGCGTTGATGATGACCGGCGCGCTGAAGGTCTGACCGTTGGTTTGCACCTGCCAGAGGCCCGCGGCGTCGCGCGTCAGGCCCAGCACCTCGCAATCGGTGTGAACCTCGCCGTGGTTACGGCGGATACCGCGCAGGTAGCCCTGATGCAGGGCGTCGGTGTCGATGTCACTGGCGGTCGGATCGTAGATCGCGCCGTGGACTTTTTCCCGACGCAGGATCGGCAGACGGGCGCAGGCTTCGTCGGCGCTGAGCAGCTGCATCTCTGGCACTGTGGCTTTGGCGCTGAGGTACTGGTTGTTCAGTTCGGCGGCGTCACCGCTGAAGTCCACGGTCATTTCGCCGCGCGGTGTCAGCAATGGGTGCTCACAGAAACCGCTCGGCGGATGGTCGAAAAACTCACGGCTGGCCAGTGTCAGCGCGCGCACCTGCGGCGTACCGTAGGCGGCTGTGTACAGCGCGGCAGAACGCCCGGTGGAGTGATAGGCCGGGTGTGATTCACGTTCGAGCACGATCACTTTGGCGTGGGGCGACAGCCAGAAACCGGTGGAAGCGCCGGCAATCCCGCCGCCGATGATGATGAAATCTGCCTGGCTCATGAAAGTCTCCAGTTGCTCGCAATATTGGAAAATTCGCTGATCCCCTGTGGGAGCGGGCTTGCTCGCGAAGGCGGTATGTCATTCGGCAAATGCGTTGCCTGATACGGCCTCTTCGCGAGCAAGCCC